>NZ_JAGGRD010000035.1:0-229425 GCF_018613005.1 Paenibacillus sp. ISL-20 | reverse complement strand
CCAGCTTATTCTCCTTAATAAACGCTCGCAATTGCTCTTTTGTCCATAGTCCCATGTTTCTCCCCAACCTTTCTATTACTTTCCATTTTAATAGATTTGGGAGTTTACACAAACTATTTTACAGACTCTTAGATATTTATCTAATCGGTAATCGGCTCATGTTCTTGTCTTTTTCGGCAATCGGGACAAGAACTTGTACCGATAAAACAAAAAAAGCCGCTAAATTAGCGACTTTCAATGGGACCATGTTCTTGTCCCACGACACGTCAACAATCGCTTGTTGAGCTCTTAATCCTGGGATGGATCCTCATCCATGCCGACGGCTGAATCAAATACACTGTCCTGCGGAACTTTCGTGAGATCTAGCTTTAGTTTCACCTGATAATTGATACTCCCATACCAGGCCTCAAAGGAGCCATCCAACTGCTCCTCTCGATTAAGATCCTCGTTCACATCCGAATCAACTTATGGATCATACTTTACTTCAGCTCCTTCGAATACAGATTGAGTTAAAATACCCTATAAAACCAATTTTATACATGGTTTGCTTTGATAGCTTCGGGGAACAAGCTGCTAAAAACCAAAAGAGGGTGTCCATCGTCATTTTATGCTAATGACATTTGGGACACCCTGGATTACTTCTATGATTCTATATTCATGAATCGTTTTGTACATGCCGGTCGCCGAAGATTAAGCTTTAGATATATATCTAACGTATCTTTCAGAAACCTTTTATTCTATTTATACAATTGATCTGCATTGGGATAACGAATCTCTTCCGACTTTACTCGGGTACTGTTTCTGTCGGGATGAGTCGTTGGTTGTTCAATTTCCGAAATGGTTTGCTCCCCGACTTCAGGGTCCTGAGGTTGACTATATTCTGATTGTTGGTTTTCACTCATATGAATTCTACTCTCCTTTTAAGACCTACATGTTTTAATTGTTAGTTTAACAACTTGTTATTGAACTAATACCCCTAATTTTCTCCAATGTAATTATTTTTTTACGCAAACGACTTTCGGACAAAACTGCTTATATCCATCCCAAAGTCCCCATATACATTGCTCACATTTTTGGGGTTGTTTTGGTCTTACATTGTCCGTATTAGGAATTAACAACTTTCTCAAAAATATTTCCCTCCGATTAAAATTATTGAGCAATTGTATACTCCCCTGTTATTTATAGATTATACAGATGCAACCAAATTCATCCTTGCGACGCCCACGTGCTTGCGTTTTCCTAGTTAGTTTATTGCAATGTAATTCTAGAAACTTAGACAACTATCTAATCGGCTATGAATATAATTATGTGACCCGAAATGCCAACCAATGGCAAATCTGTCGATTTGTATCGCAGGTGAACCGTTCCTGGCGAACAAAACTCCAGCGACAAGTTTTTTTACTTACTTCCTTCTTTAAACAGTCTTTGCTCTCATAACGTGTGTCTACTCGGATGTGTATCGGTTACGATTAAGGCATTACAGTTGTCTTCATGGCTGGCCAGATACTCTTTAGCCACACTTTGCACTCTGTCGTGAAATAAAGAACCCTTGCCATTAATAATTGCAGAGCAGTTTTCCCAGTTAAGATCCTGGATATTTATCTTCTCCACCTCTCCAACCCGGCAGCCCGTACTGTAGAGAAACTCCAGTATCGCCCTCTCCCTCAGTGATTGACAAGCGATCTTTAAGTGAATTACATCTTCCTCGATTAAAAACTTAGGTATTCGTTATCAATTTTAGGTTCTCGTAGTTTTAGGGAGGGGTTAGAAGTCAAGTATGTTTCTTCAGAAGCATAGCGAAAGAACAAACCGAATCCGGTGACCTAGTAAAGTTAACAACTCAGAGAAAAAAAGGTTCATTTCCTATATTCATAGTTTACACTGTAAATATAAAACAGCCAGTCATCCGATTCATTCCGGCTGACTGGCTGTTATGATTTTAGCTGCTGTCTCTGACTCCTGCCTTGTTAATTATAATAATGTTCTGCCAATGCATTTGCAGCAATGATGGCCTGGTATACATCTTCAGGCGTTACCGGATGCGGCATATTGCCCATCGTGTCTCCTTTTGCACACGCATCTTCTGCTACTTTTCGCCATTCCTCCTCTTTGAATTCATCCAGACCCAGGTCTTTTAAGGTTAACGGCAGCCCTACTTCCTTGATAAAACGGATAACCGTTTCAATCTCCTCTCTTGGGGCACTTTCCAGAACAAGCTGCGTTAATAAACCAAAGACCACTTTTTCGCCATGCTGCGCATGATGCAGCGATGGAACGGCCGTCATTCCATTATGGATTGCATGGGCAGCGGCCAAGCCGCCGGATTCGGCGCCAACACCGCTTAAATAAATAGTGGCTTCAATCGTTTTTTCAACGGCCGGGGTCGAGACGTTCTGATCCACGGCGATTTTAGCTTGAAGGCCATATTCTAGAATGGTGTCATAGCACATTTTTGCAATACCTAAGCCGGCTAGGGATGGCTTTAAATTCACTAAATTATCCCCATTTTTCTGATAACATGCCCGCGCTTCAAAATAAGTCGCAAGAGCATCCCCGATCCCCGCAACAAAAAACCGTGTCGGTGCGCTTACCAAAATATCGGGATCTGCCAGCACGATATCAGGATTTGTCGGCAGAAACAGGTAACGGTCAAACGAACCGTCTGCATTGTAAATGACGGAAAGTGCAGTACACGGCGCATCTGTTGAAGCAATTGTCGGGAAAATCGCAACAGGCAGATGTGTGTAATATGCGGTAGCCTTGGCTGTATCCAATGTTTTCCCGCCGCCAATACCAACGATGACATTAGCACCCGATTTTTGTACCGCTTCGCGGTGTCCGTCGATTTCATCTTGAGTAATTTGATAGTTGAATTTTACAAATTCGCTTTGATGTCCGGCCTCTTCAAAAGATTTACCGGCTTCCCTACGCGCACGATCCAAAATAAATTCATCGCAAATAACATACGCATGGTCACCATAAGTACCGGTATAGGTAGCTAATTCTTTTAGTAAATAGTTCCCCACGATAAATCTCTTTGGCGATGTAATTGATTTCACGTATTTTCCCAAAATATCACGGCTCCAATGGATTTCAATATCCTTGCTATTATCTATTGATAATGAGATTTTTATACGATTGAAAAACCTGTCCCTTTTTTAGCCATAAAAATATCCCCTCCAAGTTCGCTCGCATCTCATGAAAACTGAGATTTTTTCGAGTGTCTACTTTGAGGGGATCATACCACCATAAAAGCCGATTTTTATCCGGGCATCATCGGGACAATGCACGTTTTACATCAAATTGGAATATATTGTGTTGTTTGACTCATATAATCATCATGATTAAGCCCGTCTCCAGTGCAGTCCCCTCCTGATTTACTTCAGATTTGCCGACCATTTCTCAGCACGTGCCTGCAGATCATCCAGAAACTTCTGAATATCCGGAGCATTTCCGGATGCAGCCTGGCTAATGAATCCGTTAATGGCTGGAGCGATGTCGCTCATATAAAACGGATTGGCTTCATCCATGAGCTCCGAGTGGCCAACATCTGCGATTTCGAGTGCTTTTTTCACAAACTTGTCTTCCGGCGTTACGAAGTCAGCGTTTTTAAGTGTCGGGGTACTGGAGAAGTTCTCATACATATATTTTTGCGTCATGTAACTGGTCAAGAATTTTAATACTTCCCATGATGCATCCACATCTTTAGCATTCTTCGCCATGATGAACGGGTCAACCGCGACCCAGCCTTCCCCTTTAGACCCCATGTTCAGCACAGGCTCATAACGGTCCAGCAGCTCTTTGTTTTGCTTCGACCGGAATTCACTCATCGTTGAGCCACCAGTGGAATCGAGGGCAATGGCGATATTGTTCTTCTCCAGTCCGAAATTCTCGGCTCCCTGGGCATTCACGAAACCTGCTGGCGGCAGTTGTGCAGCTTCTTTCAGCCATTCCAGCACTTTGACCATTTCCGGTGAATTCAGGTGCCATTTAATGCTCTTGATATCCTTCAGCGATCCTTCCGCTCCTGTGGCGCCATATGCAAGGGTTAACGCAACAAAGGTGGATCCGTTTAATGAGTTGCCGCTCCAATACAGACCGAAATTGTCTTCACCGGTTTTCGGGTTTTTGCCGGTCATTTGCTTGGCTTTCTCCAGAATTTCATCCGGTCCCGGCTGTGCCGAGAGGGTTTCAACGCCCCAGTCTTCAAACAGCTTCTTATCATAAATCGTCATCCGGCGACCAAGAACAGCAGGAATTCCAAACTGCTTGCTTCCGTCGGGCGACTTGGTGCTGTAGGAGTTGTTCATAATGCCTTCCAGGTAGATGCCCTTGTCAAACGTAGTGTCCTTTTCGATCAAGTCGTCCAGGTCACGCAGCAGCCCTTCCTGGTACCATTGCGATGCAAAGGCTCCGCCAGTATACAAGATATCCGCATCGCCGGAGAGCAGCATGGCCGTTTGTTTGGCTTTTACGTTCTCCCAGGGAATTTGATAAACCTCCAGTTTGATGTTCGGATACATTTTTTTGAACGTTTTATCCAAATACTCGTTGAGTCCGATGGTCGGGTTGCCTGTCAGCGCATCGATCCCGTTATCCAGCTGCCAGCCTGCCAGTGCAACGCGAACCGTGCCTTCCATGTCCGATACTTTTTCAATCTTCACGCCGCCTGTTACATCTTTTCCCGAACTGCCTGAACAAGCGGCCAATGTAAACACCAGCACGAATGACAGAATAAGCAGCACAGCTTTTTTCATAACGATAAACACCCCCACATAAATTTAGCTTCCATTCTGAATTACTGCTTGATACCGGATAGCGCAATGCTCTCGATGATATAACGCTGCAGGAACATATAAACGACGATAACCGGAATGAGGCTCGTAGTCGTTGCTGCCATAATGATCGATGGCTGCTGATTGATTCCGTTGTTATACGTAAACATGGCCAATCCAATCTGGATCGTGTACTTGACAGCCGATTTCAAGATCAGCAGCGGCCACAGCATATCATTCCATACGCCTAAGAACAGCAGAATGACCATGGTGGCGATAATGGGTGTACACAGCGGCAGATAAACCCGACTGAATACGGTAATTTCCTTGGCGCCATCCAGAACGGCAGCTTCCCTTAAACTGCTGGGTAATTGATCAAAGAAGGCTTTGGCTAAAAACGTACCGAACGCATAGTTCATGGCCGGCAAATAAAAAGCCAGGTAGTTGTCGACCAGTCCGAGTTTACTGAACAAAAGATACTGTGGAATCATCGTCATTTCGAATGGAATCATCATCGTGCTTAGCGCTAGCAGCAGGACGAAGTTTGCTCCTTTGAAGCGGAGCTTGGATAAGGCATAACCGGATAATAGTGCGGACAACGAGCTGATGATAATGACCCCTGCACTTACAAGCGTGGAGTTGCCGATATATCGAAACATATTAATGTTGGTGAAGGCGGCTTCATATGTTCGGATCGAAGGTTCCTCCGGCCATATTTTCGGCGGGAATGAAATATTTAATCGTGCAGCCCAATCGAAGCTCGTTACCAACATCCATAAGAATGGCACAATCATGATGAATGAACCTACCAACAGAACCAGCGTTAGTATCAGCTGTTGAAGTGTGATTCGTTTACGGCGCACAGGCTCCTTGGGCAAGGCTGAACTGCTCATAGTTACCCTCCTGTCTTCTGGAATAAGGTTCCCCTACGGACCCGAAAAATGGATAATGGCATTAGTCCAAACTGTCTTTGCGGCGGTTGAGCAGCATGAGGAACACAGTTAGGATGAGTATGATGACGAATAACAGATAGGATACAGCCGTAGCCAGCCCCATCTGCGAAGAGAGAAACGCATTTCGGTAAATATACAGCACTACGGTCATCAAGCTTCCCCCAGGATTACCTGCGGTTCCGCCGATTAACCATACATCCGTAAACCGTTTCATTCCGCCGATGGTACCCATGATGAGCATGAACACAAAGATCGGACGCAAGTATGGGATTGTAATGTACCACCATTTCCGGTAGGTGCCAGCCCCATCCACCTCTGCAGCTTCATAGAGATCCCGCGGGACGCTTTGCAAACCAGCCAGAAAAATAATCGTGTTATACCCAAGCGCACCCCACAAGCTCATGAGCACAATACTGTAACGCGCGACTTCCGGGTTCGTGAACCAGCCGACAGGATCGATACCAAACAAACCAATGACAAAGTTGATCAGCCCTTCCTTGGACGGAAAAAACAAGAAGGAGAACAACAGGCTTGTAGCAACGCCGGACACGACATTGGGCAGAAAATATACCGCTTTGAAAAAATTGCGTCCCAGATGCCATTTCAGATTATTAATCAGGCTCGCCAGAATAAACGACAGTGCAATTCCAAGCAGTACAGACCAAATCCCCATGACAAACGTATTTGTAAGCGCTTGCCAAAATAAGGAATCTTCTAATGCGTAACGGTAGTTGCTCAGGCCCACCCAAGTGCCGGATAAATTGAGCCCGGATGTCTGATGAAAACTCATAAACAGTGCGGCGAACATGGGATAGATGGCGAATACGATGACACCGATAATCAGAGGGGCGCTGAATAGATAACCCATCCAGTCATTACGCGTAAATCTGAACTTTCGTTTAGCCCATTTTCCATGCTCCGCAGTCCATTTCCCTTCTGGGGTGGATGACAAACCGATCCTCCTCCTTTCGTTAATAACCGGACCCATTCCGGTGATCGGACAAGACGTTCATGTCCATTCTGTAAATGGTTATGTGGACGAATCCGGATTATGTGTTATTCTTTTTTTCACAGACGTGAATGGAAGAACAACATCTTCTGCGATTGCTTATCGGCAGTGTATGCAGCTACCTCCTTCTGGGTGTATGCCTACTAGATCGAACGATGTTTCGAATATCACTGAAAAAAGCACAACCTATTATTGTAGGCTGTGCTTTTAATATTTCGGACGGTTTATACTTCGATAATGATGGGCAGAATCATCGGCCTTCTCTTTGTCTCGCTGTATATGAATTTGCCGACATGATCCTTCAAGGTCTGCTTGATCAGATTCCATTGGGTGGACCCGGTTTCAGTCAAATCCTTCATGGAAGACGTAACGATATCGTGGATTTGACCCATAAATTCCTCCGAATCTTTCACGAAGATGAAACCTCGGGATATAAGCTCGGGTTTGGCTACCATCTGCTTTTCCGTTTTGCTAAGCGTGGTTACGATAATGAGCATCCCGTCGGAGGACAGCTGCCTGCGGTCCCGCAAAACGATATTGCCTACGTTTCCGATCATCAATCCGTCCACCAGGCTGTTGCCTGAAGGGATTTTCGGACCTAAGGAGGCCATTCCCTGCTGGATTTGTATCGTGTCGCCATTCTGGATGATGAACACATTTTCATTAGGAATCCCCACGGAATCCGCCAGCTGACGATGCTGATACAGCATTCGGAATTCACCATGAACCGGAATCAAATAGTCCGGTTTCATCAAGGTGAGCATTAATTTCAATTCTTCTTGGCTGCCATGCCCAGATACGTGCATCCCTGAAGCTGAACCGGACCCATAGATAACCTGGGCACCCAACACATACAAATTATCGATCACATGAGCAAGGTTCCGTTCATTTCCCGGTATGGCTCCTGCAGCAATGATGACGGTATCGCCGGGCAAAATCTCGATATGGGGATGCTTGGAGTTGGCTAATCGTGATAATGCTGCCATAGGCTCGCCCTGACTCCCCGTGCATAACACGGCGATTTGGTCCGGTGGATAGCGTTCGCTGCCACCTGCATCAATCAGTAAGTCATCGGGGATGTTTAAATAGCCATGCTCCTTGGAAACGGTAACGACATTGACCATGCTGCGGCCGAGCAGAATCAGTTTCCGCCCTGTTTCTGCGGCGGCATCGATGATCTGCTGAACGCGGTTCACGTTGGAAGCAAACGTAGAGATGAATACCTGCTGTTTTGCCTGCGCGAATGCTTCCAGGATATGTCCACCAACCAGACGTTCTGAAGGCGTAAATCCCGGCCTCTCGGCGTTTGTGCTTTCGGACAATAACACCTTAACCCCCTGCTTGCCGATATCAGCCATTCGATGCAGATCCGGATAAGGCCCTTTTACAGGAGACATGTCAAATTTAAAATCCCCCGTATGAACAACATTACCTTCCGGCGTCTGAAAGACAATACCCACGCAGTCCGGAATGCTGTGACTGGTCGAGAAAAAAGAGGCATGGATAGCACCCGCTTGGATGGTGGAATTCGCATCGATCGTGTGAAGCTCGGAATCACGCAGAATACGATGCTCTTTCAGCTTGATTTTAATCAGCTCAATAGTGAGTTTCGTCCCATACACAGGGATCGGGAGCTGCTTCAGTAAATAGGGTATCCCTCCGATATGGTCCTCATGTCCATGGGTGACAATAAGAGCTCTGACTTTATCCGCATGCTCCAGCAAATAGGTGAAGTCAGGCACAATCAAATCGATGCCGGGCAGGTTTTCGTCAGGGAATTTGGAGCCGCAATCAATGACCACGATATCTTGATCGCACTGAATGAAGTACATGTTTTTTCCAATTTCATTAATGCCACCTAGCGCTGCGACCAGCAGTTTATGTTCAGCTATATTCATAACGATGAAGCCTCCTTCTCTCTATCCACCTAGTCCAATTCTTAGATGCTGTCGGTCTCCTATATTATTGAAATTGTCACAAAACTTATGCACCAAGGTAAACAATGGCTTATTCAGCGTGCGAGGTATAGAATAACAGCAAAAAACCCGCCATGCGTAGGCGGGTTATCCTTGTATTCAGATATGCTCGTATGAATCCCTGCTTCATGTTAAAAACCGAGCAGATTTTTAACCGTAATGAATACGACTGGGACCAAAAGCGCTGGCGTAAGATTCATGGTTTTGAAGTTCCGAATGCCCAAAATGTTTAAGCCTGAAGCAAAAATTAAAATGGCGCCAATAATGGATATTTCGGTTAACAGCTCCGTCGTGATAAAGCTAGAGGCTGCACCGGCCATAACGTACAATAACCCTTGCCAACAAAATGTGGCCACGGCTGATAGAACGATCCCAATGCCAAAGGTTGAAGCCAGTACGATCGACGTCACGCCATCCAGGATGGCATTGGTGAACAGATAGGTATGATTATTGTTCAAAGCACTCTCGATCGGTCCGATAATGGACAGTGTTCCAATACAGAACAACAGAATGGCCGTAGTTAGTCCTTCAGCCAAATTCCCCTTGGTAAACCTCGACACCGCTTTTTTAAATCCCTGCTCCAGATTCAGTTTCTCCCCGATCAGTCCGCCTATGGCAAGACTTACAATGAATAAGACGGGATAATGGCTCTCTGGCATATACTTCACGATCGAATGCACACCAAGTGCCATGACGGCCAAACCCATCGCCTGCATCAGGATGTCCTGATAGGCTTCGCTCATCCCCTTTTTAAATACATTTCCAATCGTGCTGCCTACAACAATGGTTGTTACGTTTACAATGGTTCCTATCACAGTCGTTCTCTCCTACTAATATGTTTTGATATAAAGAATAAACCCTCCAGCAGCTGGAGGGTCAATCAATTATTTAGCTAGCATTTGAATTTCGGTTACGAATTGAGAGGGATCACCGGTAAGCCCATAGTCAATGTACGTGATCTCTAACGCATCTTCGATCAGGGTGTAACCTTTTTCCTCGATATAATCCAGGAGCTTTCTGTAATAAGGCGCAGCATCTTCGTGTGTCCCGGCAAACCGAATCGAAGTATAGGTACCTTTCCGCCAGATCTTCTCTTCGACTTCGGAGCTGCTATGCTCACTTTCCTGCTCCACAATGACAAAAATGGAGTCGTATTCATCAAATTTGCCTTGCATTAAACGATCGATCGAGATCGATAATCCTACTTTACCCAGGAAAATGGTGGACTTCATCTTCGTGCTATTCTCCAATAATCGGATCGGCATATCCAGATTGTCGCTTTTATGTATTTTCTGTTTCAGCAAAACCATCACTCTCTCAGGAAGCTCCACTTCCCGAATTTTGTGGAGTTCTTCCTTATTCGAGGCATCTTCAATCTGATCAATTCGGCTTTTGATCTTCGCCTGGATTCTTTGATATTCCTCAATTTTCTCTTCGGTTCTGCGCTGCTGCTCCTTGAGCAGGGTTAGTATATGTTCAATCTCCCGATCATCCAGAAAAAGCTTAATGTCTTTTAAAGGAATGCCAAGCGCCTTGAGATACAGAATGGTGTTCAACTGCTCGAATTGATCGACCGAATAATAACGGTAACTTGTCAGGTTATCCACGGATGCCGGTTTAAATAAATCAATATCGTCGTAATACCGGAGGGTGCGGATATCGATCTGAAACAGCTTGGATATTTCTCCGATCGTAAACATATCATCTCTCCTCTCCTTAACAGACTATACCCCTCGTTCAATTTGTACAATAAAATGATAGGATACGCAGCAAAATACAATCAATGTGATTAGATATATGACATGCATGCATCATTATACTACGTGTGAAAAAAACAAAAAGACTGCCGAACAATCGGCAGTCTTCTGAAGAGAGTGCGAGTCGCATCCTACTGATGCTTCCCCTATTTGTTAGGTTCTCTAACCGGCTTGTCGTCAACGCTGACAAAGATCGGATTAGAATAAAACCACAGGTCACTATAATTCCGCTTGTTTATTTCCTCAAAACGCTGTTCGTTGTCTTCGATGTCTGTTTTTGGATCTATGAGCGGATCGCCATTGCTGGTTTCTCCCGCAACATTTACGCCAAGATTAGTCCCTCTTAATCGGAAATATTGATCCTTCGTCGCTTTCGTTCGATAAGTTATGACGTGGTATCCATCCCTATCGGTTTTCCAATCCTTGCTCGTAAACCGTTTCACCACTTTGGTCGAATCGTTGGTGCTCTTGCTGTAAGCCGCCGTACCTGGTTGCGCTTTACCCGTTACGTCACCTGAGATCAAATCGACATGATCTACGGTCACAGAATCACCGTTGTTGTTTTTATTTGGGCTCTTGAATCGGATCGTAATTTCGATCGGGTTTCCTTTTTTCACTTGCAGGTTACTTCCCATCTCGGCCTGCTTATTGCCGTGACGAACGCGATAATCCAGCGCGTTAATCAAATCGCCGTAGACGGAGAACGATTTACCCGAACGCATCCCGTCCAGTACGCTTTGCATATCTTTTCCATTCACCCAAGTGTAGTTTTTGGCATACTGTCCCGGCCAATATCCACTGGAGTATAAACGGTTTTCACTAATCTCAAAATGAGAATCCGAGTTCGCAAAGTTCCAAAATTCGCGTCCTTCGCCAAGCAGCGCATCCCATACGCCGCCAACCTTGGCAATCATGAAATCAGCGCCGCCGTACGTTCTGTTTTCCGGCGTGGTTAAGTTAAGTCCACCGCGATCCGGTTCCATCTGATTCCCGGGCATGCCTTCCATTCCAAATACGACATTCGGCGCAATATTATTGAAATCCCGTATATCCGCTATTGTGTACACGGTTTTTCTAGAAGGATGGTTGAGCAATGCATAACTGCTGTTTCCGTAGTTTTTCTTGAGCCAAGCCAGTGCTGTTCGGGCATCTTCGGGTGTAGTAAAGGCCCGGCTGTCTTGTTTGTTCCAATCGGCGACGTCTTTGGGATCGAACATCGCTTTATCGCGATCGGTGAACAGATACTCGAACTGACGAGCTGCCTTCAGGCTCGATTCTGAACCGAATTTGCCTGCTATAATGCCAATTCCCACATGTTCATATGTAGGCATGTCCCACTCAAAACCTGAAAAGATAATGTTGTTCTTGTATTTCCCTACTTCCTGAAGCTGCTGGATCTTGGGAATCTGGTATTGAGCCATTCCTTTGGAGAACGGAATAGATCCGCCGGCAAGGGGATTTCCCTCATCGTCCCGTTTAGAAACTCTAAGATGGTCGGAGACCGCGATCCAATCCAGACCATACTTTTGGAAACCGTTATCCAGCAAGTCCTGTAAGGATTGACTGGCATCATCGGATTGATACGTATGCGCGTGATACTCTTCTGTCATCCATTTTCCGTTTCCTTCCGGCTTAAACCTAGCTCCATCTTCCTTGGCATGAACCATCATACCTTGCGAAAGAATGGACAAGCTGAGCGCCAAAACCATGATGGTTTTCTTCTTTAGCTGCACTTCATGGCACCTCCGAATTGATATCATTCGTAAAACTTCTTAAGTGTAAGCCTTCATGATTAGGAGAATGTTATCGTAAATCGTTGATTGTGTAAGAATGGAGCTTCCGATCCTATATGTTTCTCAAAAATAGATCCCGCCCCCTTTTTTTGAAACTCGAAATATTCATGTCTTCAACTATAAGGCTACATATTATATATTATGTAAACTTATTTTTTAAAAAATAATGACCACAACCTGAATTCGGATGTAATCATTTTCAAAGAATCATATAAGATTACATTCTTTTGGATAAAGTTCGACGAACCAACTTTACCCCTCCATTCACACCTGAAGGTAAAGCAGACTTACCATATAAATTCTCCAGCGTATTGGCTGCACGGATGGTAATGTGATTATTTCCCTGCTCAACATATGGAGTGATATTCCAGTGATAAGGCGGCCACAACCGGATGCCTGCCTCCATATCATTCACATATAAAGAAGCTGTCTCCCTAATATCTTCAGCTTCCAGCCATAATTCCTCATCTGGAGCCAAGCTAACTTGGGTCAGATCCACTTGCTGCGAGTATTCTCCCGTTCCCGCATAATATGGATAACCGGCAGAAGCCCAAGGACCAAACATATGTTCTGTACTCGCATTAAGCCTCATCTGATCTTCTATAACAAAGGGTCCAATCATAAATGCAGGGAATGAAATCGCCGGCATCGGCTCCAGCAATGAAACCGTCAGAATCTCAAGTTCGTTCTCGCCTGCTAACAAATGAGGGGTGACATCCACGCTGGCATAGTGTTGATCCTGCCAATTTGAGGGCTGCAGCGCATTCTGCCTTACGCCATTCACGAAGATTTCAAGATTGCGCCTGCGCTGCAGAAAGCCGATATGGGATGGTATTTTCTGCTCCACATCATCCAGAATTAACAACATCTTACGGGATTCGTCGTCATCCGATGGATCTGAATGAACTCGACGACTCGGTGATTGCAATCGTTCGATCAATTCCTGCGTCATGGTAAACGTTGTACGATACGTGTTCACTTGCCCAGGCATCGTTGCGTTCATCCTGGACTTTCGGTCATTCAGCGTGACCTGCCATTGGTCCAGTAATAAAACGTTGGGTTCAAGTGTCTGAAAACGCCACATATCTTCAAGAACGATTACATCCTTGGAATCCCCCTTCGTAACGAACATTTGTTCTGCCGAGCCGATTAGGCTCTCTTCAGGTACAACCGAAAGAACTCGCAGCTCTCCAGGTGCATAGGTAAGAATGGAATCGTTCGCTAAGTGGTGAATTTTACCGCTTTCCAAGTCCCATTTTTCGATTCGGTACTTCGCCTCAGTTGCATCAAGCTTCATGGAAACGGGATTCTCCGACCAGTTCATCAGCCACACATACACCCGATTCCCGAACACACGTTCTAGGCTAATGAAATCCTCATGTTGTCCTTCGATCAACTTCCATCGTAAAACAGGAGTTTTCCTTAATAACCCGCTTAAACGTTCAATCAACGAATCAATGGGATCAGGAACAGGCATGTTCTCCAGGGAATAAAACAGACTATAACCCTTGCCAACGGATCGTATTTCATTATGCTGCGGAGTCGAACTAAATAGCTCATGCATATGCTTCGCCAATTCCGGATCATGATGCAAGCACTCGCTATGCCGCGGTATCGCTCCTACAGCAACGAGAGTACCCCCTTGCTTAACATACGAAACGAGTTGTGCGGCAATGTCCTTCGACATGACCTCAATCTCCGGCATAACCAAAACCGAATATATGTTCCCATCCTCGTTAAATCGCACCCCTTCTCCATCAATAAGGCTGGCTTCTCGAAGCTGAGATTCGTCTACATAGTCGTAATCAATGGAGCTGCGAAGCATGCGATCCGACAGAAGCGAGAACAGAGCATCGGAAGAGAGATGCGTATTCGATTGACCGGATACGAACATACTTTCGTATACCGTATGGATAGGTGACAGCAGAAGAACCTCTGGTGTACGTTTACCGCTCGCGCCAAGCAGACTCAGTCGTCCGATATAATCGGCAAAAGTACGATAATGTCGCCAATGAGGCGCATGTTTGAATTCCGTCGGCGGGAAATCGGTCTTCCGATACCCGGCAAACGAGTAATAGAACGCATGCGGGATGAACAGATTAACGCCCAGGAATGCCATGAAATTCGCATCCAGTCGCCGTTGACGCATGGAATAGCCGTGACCGCTTGCGCCAAACGATTCGCAGATCACCCGTGCCTTGCTGTTCAACTGCGCGACAGAAGCGGCTGTCTTCACTGACACAATCCGATGCGGATTCTCCTTCGTACCGATTCCAGGCGTTAGGTAATCCACGCCTGCGTAGTGAAACTGCTGCAGCACCCGCGTCTGATTGCCTTGCGATCTCGCTTGTCCCCAGACCGGCTCTTCGAGCGTATGACCGATGTACAGCAGTCCATGCCGCTCACACCATGTACGAATCGCATGATGATAGCCCTCAACATACCAGCGCGTAATCGTATCATAATATTGCTGTTTCGTTGACCGGCTGCCGTCTGCCATGTTATATAACAATGCGCCTAACCGAGGGATGAGATCATATCCATTCTCTTGCTGATATCGCTCCGCCATTCCTTCTGTCCAAGCGAAGACCATGCCCGGCAGGGTAGCGCCTACATCGTGAACGGTCGTGCGGATCGCCTCCACCCCAAAAAAACCGTCATGTATCATAAGCCCGGGTTCGTCAGTAAATACCCCTTGAATCGTTGCACCAAAGTATTTCTGCAAGGACTGAAACGGCTCATAGGACATCCGGATGAAAGCCTGGACGGCATCCGGATTCAACGTATCCAAGTAGTACCCTTTGGCAAACGTGATGCCTTCAGCGATCTCGCAAGACCAGCAAGCCAGCACGATATGAGAATCGTCCGTAGTCGGTGACCAACCTTCTCCCCATGCATGCGTGAGATCCTCGGGTTCATCACAGAGCAGCCACTCACCGTCCTGCTGGGCGGCACGATAAGCCAGAATGGCAATAAGCTCATTGTGATCATAGCGTGCAAAGTCCAGCTTCAAGCCTTCTTGCCGTCCGTCGTGTATATACCTTTTCTCTTCAACCCTTAAGTATCGCATGCGGTATTCCGGATGCTGACGGGTCAGCTTGCCGCCCAGCGTTCCGCTCGGCCAATTGTCCTCATCATACAGCCAGACGACCATATTCCGTTTCTCGCACTCCAGGGTACAGAACTCCAACGCTTCCATAAATGCCGGCGACAGATAAGTGGTCTGCATCCCATGACGCGCATGCAGAACAACACCGCCGACACCCGCTTCATACATCGATTGTATCTGGCATTCCAGCTCCCGCTTCGTGAGCTCATGATTCAGGAACCAGAACGGCTGCGGACGATACGTGGCATCCGGGTTCTCGAATTGCTGCTTCAGCTGTGCTAGATCCTTATGGTCTACTTCTTCCTGAACATTAACGTTATTCACATGGCATCACCTGTCTTATCACGAATTTAATTCAGGCCGGGACATCAGCAATTGGATGAAAAATCCACCGACAACGGAGCGGTTCTGGAAATTCATCTGCTTGCCGCTAATCGTGTCATACCAATCGGTCACCGGAACGCGAGCAGAGGTTTCATTCATGAAATCCCATAAGGGTGCAATCATGGCTTCAAACTGGGATTGGGTAGCACTCATCGATGCGCACCATACGAGCCAATCTGCTTTTGTATACGTATCGCGGCTATCCAATGGAAGGCCGTAACGATTCTGTTTCTGCTTATAATATTCCAGCTCTTGGGTAGCCACTTCTTTTGGAAACAGGTTTAATTCCAGCAGGCGATCCCCTACCAAATTGTATTTCATGCTCCAGGTATCGTTGGCACTGTCGAACGTAAGCTTATAATGGTCACCTGCATCGGCCATGGACATCCACTCATTCGCCATATTTCGTGCGGCTGCAAGATAAGAGGCTCCTTCCTGCAAGCCCAACTGGTCACACATGTACGAATACGCGGCAATGCCCAGAATCGCTTTAATGGACAAATTCGCATTATGCGCCAAATGTCCGGCAAAATCATCCGTGCACAGCTGATTTTCCGGATCGAGTCCATGCTGCAGTAAATACCCCGCCCATGCGGTAAGAAGCTCCCAGTGCTCCCGGGCAAAATCCGTATTCCCTTCATATTTGCACACCGCGGCAGCCATTAGGAGCATATTTCCGCATTCCTCGATCGGCATCTGGTATTCCAGCTTATTCTCGCCATACACCTGACCGTTAGCTTTAGGGTACGTTCCCACGTCATGAGGCGCAAAATCGAACGGCCAATCAGGGCTCATGGCATACTTATAAATCGGGCGCATCATGCCTTTGACCAGTTCAGGATTGTATCTTAAGAACAGCGGAATCGACGGGTAACTGACATCGACCGTAGCGATGCATCCGTTACTGAAATTCTCCTTGGAAAAAAACAACACATGCCCCGCTTCATCTGCAACTAATTTATGTGCGGCTATCGCCTGTCGATACGTCAATGCCAAGATATCCCGGTATTGTTCGCCGCCTGCGGCAAGGCTCTCCGCCATCAGCTCGCGATTGAAGCTCTCGCATAATGGCATGATGTCTTCGTATTGGGCGGCTGACTGTAACAGCATGTCATGGAATGTCAATCCGTTTCGTTTCCAGTAAGCATCCAGCGGCTGGTTAAAATATTCGATGGCATGAATATCGTCATACGCAAGCATCAGATACTCGGATATCCATTCTTCTCGCACCGGGCCTAGATCGATTTCGGCTGCCATAATGGGAAGTTGATCGAATACGGCCCTCGGCTTCTCCTGATCATCTTCCGGCGGTAATTGACCGGTTCGTACATATAACTCTCGGCTCGTTACAGAATGAATCACCGTCTGGATCCGTTCCGTACGAGGAACCGCCAGAACCATATACCCCCAATCGATTCGGGTATCATCTCCGGCACGCTGCAGGATGGGCTGTTCGACAGTACCCATCGACATCAAATTCAATTGTCCATCGATTACGCGATGCTCCCAGGTCACTTGCTGTTCTGGTGCATGCACGCACCACTCGCCTGTAACATCGAAGTAGATCTTAACATGATGTTCACGCCCATCCATCGATCGAACCTGAACAGTCACATACGTTACAGGCCGAGAAAGCAGATCAAGATCATCCAGTAATAAAGGCGTGGTGAACTCAACTTGGAGCTCAATGCCTTCCCCTTGAAACGTATAACGGGTGGTAACCGGCTCAACCGTCAGATCGGTTTGTTTAAGCGCTTCAAGCTCGGGACGTTCTGCTGAATCCGCTGTTGCTACCCTCCCCATAAATCGTCTGGGCATGCCATCGATCATCGCAAGGCCGACCATGCCCTGAATCTTGTTCGTCCAATGCCGGGTATGATCATCGTAGAGATGATCTGCAGCGGACCACACGCTAAAATAAGGATCTACGGTGACCAGGGGTACGGATGGAGGTCTGAATTTCGTTGTCATCTGACTTCAACTCCTTCATGTTTTGTTAATTCTTGATAATCCCTTCCATATCCTTGTGGTTGGGAAAGTTTAGAAACTAAAGCAAGGAGAGCATAAAAGGCTCCGCCCCCTTGATTGCCAAGGTGCTGCGAAGCCTTTCGTATTACCGGGCTCCCTTGACGATGGAAGTCATCAGTTCGGCATCTGAACGGTTACCACGTCTTTCCCCTTCAGATTTTCGTTCGTGAACTGCATGGCTTTCTCATATCCGGTCTTGCGGAGCTGTTCTCGCAGTTCGTTAATGATGCTCATCGCAGCTTCATCCGATTTGGCGAATACCGCTTCCTTCCAGGCATCCCCCATTCGATCCATCGATGGCTTCAGCATTTCCCATTCCGGCGCCTTCGTGATAACATCGCCCGGGTTATAGGCGGTAATCACGTGAATGCCGTTCGGTCGGAGGATTTTGCGGGCATTCTCCATGGCGTCAAGCCGTTCCTGTTCGGCCCAGATGTCTCCGCCAGCTACCGAATTGATGCGATCAAGACCCGTTAGTGATTCCAGACCGATACTGATGCCTTCGTTCTTGCGCAGCTTCATGTTGGTGTCCGTACTGAATTTGTCAAACCATTCCTGGTTGGCAACCGGCTTGCCGTCCTTCATGTCCCAGTGAACCCCCGGAACTCCATATCTGGCCAGCATGAAGCCTTCATCCGAGGCCATGAAATCTAGGAACTTCAGCGCTGCGTCAACGCAGGCGCCTTTACAGTTCTTGGTAATGGCTGTCACGTTGTTGCCTTGAATTCCGAGATCAACCGGCCTGTCCGGCTCGACGCCAGCGCGCTCCAATGGGCCGAGAGGAATATACTCACTTCCAGGATGCGAAGTGGCATACTCCTTGGAAGCATCCAGAATGGCCGGATAGTGCGCGGCGAGAATGGCGATGCGGCCTTGATTGATTTTTTCCTTGGCGATCGGATCTGTCTGGGTAAAGGTTTCCGGGTCCAGCAGCCCTTCTTCAACCAGCTTCCGATAGAACAGGGTGTATTCCTCATAGCCTTTAGTAAAAAAGTCACGCTCAACGGTTCCATCGCCCTTGTCTACATAGCTTGCACCCGAGTAGAACATGGTGTTGCCGATGCCAACAGCCCAGCCGTTACTGAAACCGCCCAGCGGAAAGACCGGCTGGCCGTTCTCCTGCAGATTGGCATCCTTGATTTTTTTGAGGAAGTTATAGAAATCGTCCTTCGTGACAACGGATTGCGGATCGACGCCAACTTTCTCGGCGATGTCTTTGCGCACGTAGAAGCCATAGAGCCAATCCATCCCGTCTTTGTTTGTGGCCGGCTGATTTTGCAGCAGCAAATATTTTTTGCCATCGTAAGCGTCAATCGCTTTCTCATATAATGCCGGCGGCACATTTTCTTCCGCGATGGATTTGGACAGGTTCGGATAATCCTTTAGCTTGTCCGATATATCCACCAATTGTCCCTCTTTAGCTGCCTTAATGATGCCATCCAATTCTCCGCCCCAGGCTGGCCCGGTATAAATATCCGGCAAATCCTGCGTGGCGAAGATCTGGTTTACCTTCTCAGTCTCACTGCCTTTCGTATATTCCCACTCGAGGGTAACGCCGGTCTTCTCCTTGATGACTTCCTCTACGGGCGTTATGGCATCGGAACCGTTTGAACCATTCCAATTGTGTAGTATTTTGAGTTTGTATGAATTCTCTCCTTCTGCACCTTCTCCGTTATCTCCGTTCCCTGATGAATTCGTGCAGCTGATCAGCAAACCTCCAACCATGATGGACACGAGCAATGCGGATACGCCTTTCGACCAAATCCTCTTCAAACCTATCGCCTCCTGGAATATGGATATCAATGATCTTGGTAAAGCTTTAGACAAATTCCGGGTCAGGATGACCTAACCTTTAACCGAACCGATCATAACCCCCTTTACGAAATATCGTTGCAAGAACGGATAGATACACAAGATCGGGAAGACCGTAATGACAAGCAAGGCCATCCGGAGTGATTCCGGAGTAGCACCGGCGCCGCTGGTTCCGCCAATCGTCTGCCCGCCCTGCTGCGCGGCTCGCTGCATCGAATTGGACAGTGCCTCAGCTTCCGTCAGCATTTCTTGCAAGAGGGTCTGCACCGGGATCAAATCTTTGTTGGATACGTAGTAAGCTCCCGAGAACCAGTCATTCCAATGGGCCACCCCGATGAAAAGAGAGATGGTGGCAAGCACCGGTCCCGATAGCGGCAGTATAATCCGCACGAAGATTTGAAAATCACCGTAGCCGTCAATACGGGCAGACTCCTCCAACTCCTCGGGTATGCCTTGCAGGAAGGTTCGAATAATGACGATGTGCATGAAATTGAACAGCATCGGCAGAACATACACCCAGAAGCTGTTGATCAGATGCAGTTTTTGCAGCGTGATGAAGAACGGAATGAACCCGGCACTGAAAATCGTCGGCAAAAAGATGTAAAAGGTGAAAAAAGAGCGGCCTGGCAATGTCTTTTTGGAAAGTGCATAGGCCATGAGCGTACTCAGCACAACATGAAGGAATGTCCCCAGCACGGTGCGCATGAGCGTAATTTGGTACGCCTTCCAGATGCGGGCATTATCGAATACCTGCGCGTAGTTCTCCAGCGTGAATTTACGGGGCAAAAAATAAATCGCTCCCATCATCGAATCCTTCCCGTCGTTAAGGGAATACGCCAAAATGTAAATAAACGGATAGATCATGGAAAATCCGATGATAGCGAGAACGGTGTAATTGAACAGCGAGAATAAAGACCATTTACGTTTCATAACGTCACCTCCTTAGAACAGGGATACATCACTGACTTTGCGGGCGATGCGATTAACGGTCAGAACCAGAATGAGCCCGATGATGCTTTGGAATAGCCCGACCGCAGCGGCGTAACTGAGACGACCTTCCCGGATACCTGAATTGATGGCATGCACGTCCAGTACGCTGCCCATGCTGGCAGTTGCAGGTCCATTCAGGAGAAGCAGCTGTTCATACCCGGCGCTCATCAGATTCCCTACGGCGAGAATAAATAAGATGATGGCGACATTGCGGATACCTGGAAGGGTCACATGCCACATCTGCTTGAAACGTCCGGCGCCATCTATCTTGGCAGCTTCGTAAAGTTGCTGATCGATACCCGCAATGGCGGCCATGAAGATAATCGAATTCCAGCCGATATTCTTCCAGATGTCAGACCCGACAATCATCTGATAGAACCAGGTAGGGTTGTTCAGGAACTGAATCGATTCAGCTCCAAATGACCCCAGCAAGTCATTGACCGGACCGCCATATGGAGTCAGTAAACGCTGCATGAGCGTGACAACCACAATCCAGGATACGAAATAAGGTAAATAAGAAAGAGTCTGAATCGTCTTCTTGAATTTCATCTTCCGCACTTCATTTAACAGGAGCGCAAGAACGATCGGCATCGGAAATCCAATCAGCAGCTTCATGAGACTGATGATGACTGTGTTGCGAATGATGTCACCAGACTGATAGTAATTGAAGAATTGTTCAAAATACTTAAATCCTGCCCAGGGACTCCCGGTAAATCCGCCAACGAAGGTATAGTCCCGGAAAGCAACTTGAATTCCGTATAGGGGCACGTAAGAGAATAGAAAGAACCAGACGATGCCTGGCAGCATGAACAAGTAAAAGAGCTTGTGCTGCCAGATTCGTTTCATGAATCGGTTGTTGGTTAATCGTGACTTGCTCACATTCCCACCTCTCCTTTCAGTGGGGCGGATTGACCGCCCCGGTTATATTAACGGAATCTCAAACGCAGCGTGATGATTTCAAACGGCGTGAAAGAAAGTGCAATGGTGTTGGATGTTCTATCAATCGGCAACGCAGTAAGGACGTTTTCCATCAGATCCGTAGTCCAGGCTTCGGCCGCTTCAAATCCGAAATGAAGTGACGTTTTGGCATGTGTTCCCGATGTTTCATACAGACGAACCACGATGTCGTCGCCATCCTCGGCTTTCTTGACGGATTCCACCATAATGTTCGCATGATCCGGTCTCAGAAATGCTTGGGATGACGGTAGCTCTCCTGTCTCTTGATTAGGCATGGAAGGCAAGGACACCGTACGAAGCGGGATGTTCAGCTCATTGCCTCTTCGGTAGATTTCGGCTTGCACATGGTTCCCTTGATGCGGATATAACGAATATGTGAATCGGTGCTCCGCGCGGTCCGCATCCGGATCCGGATAAGAGCTGCTGCGGAGCAAATGCAGATCCAGCACGTTATGAATCGCCCGATGGCCATATTTGCAATCATTGAGCAGTGCAACCCCATAATCCGGCTCCGATAAGTCAACCCATTGATGAGCACAAATCTCGTCCTTCGCAAAATCCCACATCGTATTGCGGTGGGTCGGCCTGCTCAAGCTGCCGAATTGAATTTCGCAATGAACGTGCTCTGTGCGTATATTGACCGGGAACGAGGTTCTTAGCATCCTGCCGTTCTCTCTCCAATCGACGGCCGTCTCGAAATCGATGCGCCGGCTGCCCTCCGTCAGCACTACGCTCTGCGTCAGCGTAGATTCCCCATAAGCGTACTCGAAGACCAGCCCGATTCGCGGGCCGTCTCGCAGCTCTCGCATGTTCAGCAGGTGTAACGGCGTGCCCGGATTCTCCGAATAGTCATGACGGAAATCCCATGCATCTCCTTCGTCATGATACACGCGAAGAACGTTACCCGAGTGGCCTTGCTGAATGACTTCACGAGCTTCCGCCTTATCAAGGATCGATAGAATGCCTCCGTTTTGTTCAAATTTCACGATCAATTTATCGTTCTCCAGGGTTCGTTCCGAAAGTGTAATGTCTAATTCCGCTTCCGGTGTTTCTAGAAGCATTTCAATGCCAGATGCCACTTCATCTTCGGTTCCAGGATCGGCGACATCTGATATGATGACGTAGCCCATCGATGGAACCAACACGTTATGCCATTGTCCATTCGCATGCAGCCACTCCCGGCGTTCCCAAGGCAATGAATTGAAAACGACAGTTCCGGGAGAAGTTTCGGCATCACGTGAAATGTGGTCTGCCAGATAGCGATAGGTATCGGCATTCATGGCTTCCGTTTGGGATAGCAGCTCTTCATACCGCACTAACGACTCATCGTATACCCGCTTTATTGAAGAGCCCGGAAGAATGTCGTGGAACTGATACAGCAGGACTTCTTTCCAGATCGTCTCCAGCGTCTCGGACGGGTATGTCCTGCCTAACCAGGCAGCCAGCACGGAAGCAAACTCCAACTCACGCAGCGCTTTCTCCATCTTCCGGTTGTACCACTTGCTTCGCGCCTGACTGGTCAGGGTGCCTTGATGCTTTTCCAGATAAAGCTCACCGCGCCATGTCTGGAACGACTCGCGTTCTTCATTTAATCGCTCAAAGAACTTCCACGAGGGCTCCTGTATGACAGGGGACAGACCAAGCAGGTTCTTCTCGCGTGCAAGCCGCTCCAAATGCTCTTCACCAGGACCCCCACCGCCGTCTCCAATGCCGAAGAGCATCAGGGCATGGCTGGATACATTTTTATCTAAATATTCCCGCTCCGCTTTGGCGATGGAACGAGGGGCTGCCGGGCTGTTGTATGTATCTTCAGGCGGCATATGCGTTAATACAGCGGAGCCATCAATCCCTTCCCACAGAAAGGAATGGTGAGGGTGCCGGTTATACTCGCTCCAGGAAAGCTTCTGGGTCATCATATAATCCACGCCCGACTTCTTGAGCAGCTGTGGCAGGCTTGCGGAGTAACCGAATACGTCCGGCATCCAGAGCGATTTCATCTCCAAGCCGAATTCCTGCTGAAAATATCGCTTACCGTACAGGATCTGGCGTACCAGGGATTCACCGCCCGGCACATTGGTATCCGACTCCACCCACATGGCACCTTGCGGTTCCCATCTGCCTTCTCGTACCCGCTCCTTGATCTGTTCGTATAACGCGGGATAATGCAACTTCATCCAGTCGTATAGCTGGGGCTGGCTTGCGCCGAATACATACTCCGGATAGCGTTCCATCATGCGAAGCGCGGTCGAGAACGTTCTGGCGCCTTTTCGGATCGTTTCGCGGATCGGCCACAACCAAGCCAAATCGATATGCGCATGACCCACCGCGCTGATCGTTAAGACCGGATCGCCCCCCTGCAAGCTTAATTGTTTATCCAATTGCTTCTTCGCTTGATTGACCAGTTCCGGCGAGAAATCCGTAAGCTGCAATGAAACGTCATTGAGCGCCTGATAAATTCTTTCTTTGCGCGCGGTTCCGGCATGGAGCTGCTCGGCAGCTTCCAAGAGCACTTCGACATCGTAATAGAGACTGCGAATATCTTCCCGGCAGATCGCGATGACAGCCTCTTTCAAGGTGCCTCCCTGATATTTGCCGAAGAGATCGTTATTGCCTGCATCTGCCCATACTTCAATGTCAGATCCGGTCATGTACATGTCATGAAGCCGGACAACACGCTTGCCGGGGAGTCCTAATGAGAAATCGAATTCCGAATTTACGGTAGTCAATCCCTGGACCGGCGATCCTTCCGGATCCACCAGACACAACTCGCCGTTGATGTCGAGTAAGAGAACGAGGTCTTTCTTACGGCTATTTTCCGGAAGGCTGCCGGTAAATCGGAACCAGGCACAGTCCCACAGGCTCCCCCATCGCATGCCATGGACAAGCGTCATTTGCGTGCCCGTCATTCGATCCATGTACGATACGGGCTCGGGTGTAACCCATGCCGTCACTTCCAACTCGGCAACCGGCTCATATATAGCTTCCCGAAGATGGTTTAACATTTGTTTTAACCGTTCCGGCCTTATCGGTTCGTATGGCATGATGAATTGCTCCTCTCTATTGCACCAATCGGTTGCAGGTTCAGGTATGAATTTCGCTTGCTGTCCAATCCACCTGGATCTCTGCATGGTTCACGCCGCCATGTTCATACTGCAACAGCACGGTTAGCGACTGCGGATCCCATACCCATCCAGCAGGTACGGCTTGATCTTGAATAACGTACTGAACAGATATCGGCTCTATTGGGCAATACAATCTCGCGCTTGCCTGCAGATTGGACGGCCCTCTAGCAATGAATCGGAAGCCTGATTCCGTCTGGACAAGATCCTCGATTCGAGAGGAAGCGGCAATGACAGATACCTTGCCGTCCGAAGGACGCCCAGCCTCAACATCATAGAGCAGCGCTTGTTGCCCTGGACTTAACGTAACCTGATCCAGAACGGATAGCTTCGAATCGAACAAGTTCACGATGGGGCCTGAGATGTTCAACGGCTCATCGGTAATCGATTCCTCCAGAACCGAAGCGATCAGATAAGGACCTCGCTTGAGCTTGAAATAGTGTTTGGAATTCCACGGTCGTTCTGTGCCGTGAAGTGCCTCCAGCGTAGCTTGAACGGCGTGCCGCAGCTGGTCTGCCCCTGCTTTGGATAGAGTGAGGTCAGTTGGATGTTGATCCAACCAGCACACGACGCCTTTTCCTGCCTGATGGATGCCGTCCGCTTCCTCCTTCAGGCCAAGCTGCTCAAACAGATGCTCCCGCGGCGAGTTATACTTCGGGCCAAACGAGTTATCCTTGTGGTCATTGTTCCACCATGAACGAATGCCATGATACGGGTCGCTATCATCGCCAACATAGATCAACGCCCCGCCATCCTGCACCCACTGGGCAAGAGCATTATGAATGTCCGGATACTCCGGTTTGATGAATTCATAGCTCAGAACCAGCACGCGGTATGGAGCCAAATAACCCGGATACCGCCTTACATTATCCAGCTGAAGCGGACGAACCGGTATTCCATGTTTCAGCAGCGGGAGCGACAGACCGTAAAAAGGGGAGAAATCAAGAAGCTCCGTGTCCCCTTCCACCTGAAATCCTTCAGGGTCGGTCCCGTCGTATTTGCCGGCATCGGGCGCTTCCGGTTCCGGCTTCATCCGTTGAAACATAGCGGAGTCGGCAATCAGAACGCCAACTTGCAAGTCATCTTCCGCCGATACGATCACTTCCTGGCCCATGTTGCCCAGCGTATGCATGACCTGGAGCAGCGTCGTTGCATAGTCCGACGGGATGGACTCCTTACCGGAGCCGTCATCGGATGGATAAGTTCCTTTAAAGATTCTTCGCGGCCAGGGTGAAACTTCGTAATGGGCAACCCCGGGATGCAGCAGTGAGGCGACCACGGTCTTTAAGTAGTTCTGTTTGTAATCCGCCCAAGTGTGGTTCGGGTTATCTTCGATCGGATCATGCAAGAACCACATGCGTCTGTCAGTTCCGCGAACCAACTCCTGCATCACGCCATATTCAAGGTAAGCGGTTTCAAACGTCCGTTCCTTACGTTGCCCTTCATACACGTTCGGCGTCCTTGATGTCCCCGTCCAGATCTGTGCAATGTATCCGTCAATGGATGGAAGCTCAACGAGCCCGGATTGCGGGCTGACGATTCGCCACTGCGTATAATTGATCAGACTGTGGGTCGGAACGTAAAAGCGAAGGACTCGGTCGTAACGAGTTAGCGCGTAATCCTTCATCTCTGCACATAACCGGTCCAGCACGCGTGTGTATAAATGCGCTTTCAATTTGGAAGCTCGGTATTGTGCGTCAGGTGAAGCGTGTGGTGGAATCCATGGCTCTTTGTAATACAGAAGCCATTCCCGCTTAAACGCTTCCGAATATCCGCCATTCACCCAAAATTCAGGCTCCTCCAGATGGATGGCCTCTACGCCCGCATCAACCGCAATGCGTATTCGATCCGCTAGATATCGGCCAAAGGAAATCGTTGGCACCATGTATGGAATAACCGGTCGTCTCCCATGCAGGATCATCTCACCATGACGATCGGTCTGCGCTTCATCCCAATGCGATAAGCCGTCAACCTCTCCGTCCAGGTAGTTGTTGTATGTCCCCCATGCGACTCCTGTCATCAAATGGACGATATATCCTTTTTCCTTCCATTTCTGAATGCGCTCCGGCATCGTTTCGTCAATTCCGTAGACCATCACAAAGTCAGTCTGAAGATCATAGTCGGGATGATACGGAGCCGACTCCTGAAACCCGGTTCGCTCTTCTCTGCGATCTCTTGGCACGTTCTATACCTCCCTGCTCAGGTTAGATGTACTTGTGCTTCTTGGTTAGTCATCATTTTCTAGAATATAATATATAATATCAATATATTCAATATGTTTTTTAGAGAGAACTAAAAAAAGCCCTCTCCGTTAGTTAACGGAAAAGGCTTTTCTTTAGCGTAAATATTATGTTTGTGGAACATGTCCCGACGTTTGGCGGATCACAAGCTCAGGCTCAATCAGCAATTTGCTGTAGCTCTTCACTTCTCCATGACCGCGCAATACTTCGAGCAGTTTGCCGGCAGCCTGATATCCCATATCCCATTCAAACTGCTTCACATGGGTAAATATGCTGAATTCCTCCACGATGGAAGTCGGATCGTCGAAGCTGACGATCGAAACGTCTTCCGGCACGTTAAGCCCCGCTTGCTTGGCCATCTGATAGATTTGTACGCCCAATCTCCCGTTCAGCGAAATATAGGCGGTAACCATACGATTTCGGATATACCGGTACAGTGGATGAGCTTCGGCATCCTTGAGAACGTTCAGCGGTTTGAAATCTGTAATCATATGCGCCGGATTGATTAATGCGCCTTTGTCTTTTAAAGCATCAATGTAACCTTCGATCCGCTCCTGAACTGTGACGGTTTGAAGGGGAGAATCCGAGCATATAGCGATGTCGCGGTGTCCAAGCACCCATAGATGTTCAACGGCAAGTCTCGTGCCCCGCCTTCCATCGGCGGCAATATAGTGGGTCTCGACCCCAGGTAAATACCGATCGATCAGCACAAAAGGAAACCCGGATAACTTCATACCCAGTATTTCCTCGTTGTAGTTCTCCTCGTCGACTGGGAAAATCAACAGGCCTTCGGCTCCGAGAGCCTTCAGCTCTTTGATGGCATCCTTTTCTTTTTCCAGCTTGCCATCCGTCAACATGATCATGCTGCGATAACCTTCATGATTCAGTGCCTCTTGGATTCCCTCAATGAGTCTGATCGCGAAATAATCATGGATGGTGGGCATAATCACGCCAATCATGCCCGTGGCCAGCTTCCCGTCTCTTCCCTTAAGCGACGTGGTCGATAACTGGCCCGCAGGTGAGAAGTCGGCCTCCTCTGCTACAAAACTGCCTTTGCCCGGCACACGGGCAATCAACTTCTCATTCGCTAATCCGGTTAGGGCATTGGCAACGGTTATTTTACTGACATGAAACTGATCCATCAGCTCCTTTTCTGTCGGAATGCGGTCACCTGGCTTCATATTTTCTGCTGCTATGACGTGTCGGATATAGTCCTGGATTTGCTGATACAACGGAATTCGATCGTTTGCACTCATTCTAATCACATCACCAATTCATTCATGATATTTGAAATATATAATATATCCTTACACATACAAGCGCAATAAACAAGCATGAGTCGATCAACAGCGCATTACGACAAACCCTTGATATACCTGTGTTTAAATTGCCTGATTTTCAAGAATTATAGGAAGTTTTGTCGAACTACTTGTAAAACCATACTTGAATATATTAAATATGTGTTGATAAGCGTAGTGTTGACGGCTATTGGGCCGCAAAAGGAGGAACGATGTTTACGGATACACACGCTTGCTTTTCTGACCATAGACCATAACAAGGAGTGAATTCGCCATGGCTCGTAGATTCACGATTCTCTGTTTAGCTATCCTATGTGCTTTTTCATTAACGACCGGTGCAGCTTACGCTTCGGGAACGGATGCACAGTCAGCGCAACCTAACGGCTCCAAGAACCGCGAACTGCCAAGCTTCAAGAAGCCTAAGCATCTGGATGTCGCAGATATTTATGATGCGCCAGGTGACATTAAATTGTTGTTAGGGACCTTGCAGGGAATCGTTAACAGGGAAGAACCCCGAATCTATTTGATTGAATCCCAGGAAGAAGGGAAATTAACCTGGCTTACGGATATAAAGGTGCCTTACACGCTTCATGAAGATTATTGGGACGTGTTCTCCGCTTATCGCAGCGAGGTTAAAGGCATGATTGTATATGATCCAGAAGTTCCTGATACGATTAATGTCGCCACCACGCTCGCAGGTTTGAAGAATGCAGTCGTTGCCAGCCCGGAGTTGGCCGACAAATTGTCCAAAGCTCCATTCAACTTGAGGATTCTGGACGATCTTCGCGGCAAATTTGATAACCGGCTTGATGCTTACACCTGGCAATATGAGCATCTGTGGAAGCAGACGACTCATCAGATGCTGATCGGGCTGGATCCGGATACAGCGATTCGTATTCCTTCCGGAATGCCTGAATCGTTCGTGACGATTGCGGAAGAGAAACAGCAGGTGCGGGATGCAAGCAACCGTGATACTTATAGCCTCGACCTCTCCTCGCTCTTGGGAGAATCAGCGGTTTATCTGCGCTTTGATGATGCTTTCACCCAGGATGGTTGGGGACCCGCAGTACATGAAGTTACGGTCAAGGCCGACGGCAAAGAGATAGCGTCCTTCATCGCAGGAACCCCTGAAGAAGAGTCTTATCTCTATGATCGGCAAAACTCCAAGTTCAGTGAAGGCCAAGGCGGTCATCGCTTTGCCGATAACGGCAGTTATTTTGTGTATGAATTCACTCCGCCTGCGGGAACACAGAAACTGACCGCTGAAGTCGATATGTGGAACCAGTACAAGGTTTCGGCAGGGAATATCCGTCCTCCCTCTGCCGAGCAGCAGGAACCCTATGGCTATTTAAGAGATTACGCCGTCGCCAATAAAGCGATGGTATTCTGGCTCGATTCCAATGTACCTGAGCAAAAGGCACTCTTCGAGAAAATCATGTCGGAGGTGAAACCGGGTACCCCTTACCTCGGCTGGTTCAGCAATGATGTGGAGGGCGAGTTCAGCTCGGTCGAGATTGCCTCCCGTTATGGCGTCTATGTGCTGGCGGCCGATTGGTTCAGCAATCTGACGGTCTTCTCGGGAACCAAGCCGGATTTCAAGCTGGCGAAAACGCCTCCTCGGCCGGCGCTTGAGAACAAAATTTACGTAACATACACCTTTACGGAAGGCGACAACTTTCAATATAACCAGCATCGCATGCGCGTCATGTGGGATGATCCGGCCCGAGGCAAGGTTCCAATTAACTGGACCTCTAGCCCATTGCTCTATGAAGGTGCCCCTGCCATATTGAATTACTATCTAAACACGGCAACGGAGAACGATCTGCTTATTGCCGGACCTTCCGGTGCCGGTTACTTCTATCCGAGTCCATGGCCTGATGCAAGCTTCCGGGCATTTTTGCAACAAACCGAAAAGTATATGAGAAAGACAGGAATGACAATCCCTTATGTACTGAACCGAGTCGATAGCGAGAATGTGCCGTTGTCACCGGATAAAGCAAAAGCTTATGAGGAGGAATATAACGTACCTGGATTATTTATTAGTTATGAAGACAAATACGGGGTTGAAATTATCGGCGACAGCCTGCCCGTATCTACGATCCGCGGGATCAGCACCGTTCAAGACGGATTGCAGGTGCTCAATGAAGCCAAAGCGAATTGGGACGGGAAGTCACCGTTGTTTGTCTCACTCGGTATGCTTGCATGGAGTATGACACCTTCCGATGCGCTGGCCCTGACTGAACAGCTCGGGGCAGATTTCAAAGTCGTTCGCGCCGATCATTATTTCTCCTTGATCCGTGAAAGCTACAACTTGCCAAACAAGAAATGATGATTCCAGTTAAACAAGTGACAGATACTTAAGGGCATCGCAGGTCCGATTATAATTGGATCTGCGATGCTTTTGTTATGTAATAGAAACCCTGCCCTCCCCTTAGTTACGGGCTTTGGAGACAATGATTAACGACATTAAATATAATTAATTAATACCATTAATTGATAATACAGTCGCCATTCATTGATTATATTTAATGTCATTAATTAAATTAATTAATCACATTAAATAATAGCAGTCAACGGTATATCCATAGGAAGGTTACTGGATAGAAATCATTTTCTTAGAGCAGTAAAAACCCACACTCCACACAATTGCCAACCCTATTTTCGATGTTTCGCTAATTAGCAGACAGATGATTTCCCCTGATTATTTCTTGGGTAATCGCAAAAACCACATCCATTCGACAGAAACTCGAACTAAACGAATCCAGCGACACGATGGTTGTACTTCTTCCACTCATACATAAAAAGCAGAAAATGGTGAATACTCACTATATCGATTAGCATGTATTCCCTCACTTGGAGATTAGTATAATGCCCACTAACAAAAAGATATCATTGATCGAGGTCTACTTCATCATGCTGTTGTCCTTGGGTATCACCAATCATGTAATCCTGATTCCGCTTCTTCTGCAGTACGCGGGCCGTGACGCATGGATGGGGACCCTGCTGACCATGATCCTGCATATTGGCTGGGTCTACATTTTGTTCTTTATCATGAAACGAACACAGCAACAATCCATATTCGCCTGGTTCAAAGATGGATTTGGTCCGGTCATCGGTTGGATATTTGTGAGTATCATGACACTCTATTTCTTTTGGATGTCCATGGTCATATTAAGAGAAACAACGACATGGATTCAGGTCACCTACCTGCCGCAAACACCCAAAATGGTCGTCTCACTGACCATTATTTTGCTATGCGTATATGTGGCAAATAACGGGATTCGCTCGATAGCTATCATATCCGGGATCTTACTTCCCATTGTGTGGGTATTGGGCCATTTTGTAGCTGTGTCGAATCTTCAATATAAGGACTATACATTGTTGACACCGCTATTCGTGGAAGGTTACACCCCTATGCTCAAGAGCATGATCGTAGCCGGCGGCGGATTTATGGAGATGATTGTATTGATCTTTCTTCAGCATCACATGAAGCGAAAGATGAAATACCTCTCGATTGTTATATTATCCGTTCTTCTAGGCGGACTCACGCTCGGACCATTGATGGGAGCTATCGCCACATTCGGTCCTGTTCCCGCCATGGAATCCCGCTATCCCGCATACGAACAGTGGATGCTGGTTACCATTACGAAATATATAACGCATGTCGATTTTCTGGCTCTATACCAATGGATATCTGGCGCATTAATCCGTATTTCATTGTTCCTGTTTATTATGGCGGACGGTATATCCTTCAAAAAATCCAAGAGACGCTTTTGGTATCTGTTAGGGATAGGTGTCGCATTGTCTGGCCTCTCGTTAATTCCGGTAATCGATAGACAAGTCGAGTTATTCGTTCTGGGTAAATACTCCATTGCATTTCTTGGCTTCGTGTCAGCGCTGACGCTATTCATTGCGATCATGGTAACATTTAAACCTAAAACAAAAGGGGGCGGGTAGACGATGACACATCACACACACCGAAATCGAATGTTCCGTCGACAATCAAAACAAGCCCGGTTTGCAGTTGACCGTAAGCCTGCTTTCGATACATTGGATGAGAATACCCTGCGCTCCATGTTTGCCTCTTCCTCGGACGTTGTCATCAAATCCTTCCCTACAAAGAGTGTTAGTGCGATTCCTGCTTTGCTGATCTACAGCGAAGGCATGGTTGATGCCACGGTGATAACTCTATATGTACTGCCGGACCTGGAAGAAAAGCTGGATCACTTCAAAGATTTTGAATCACTAGCCAGAGCACTGGATAAATCGATGGAATGGAGTGAAATTAGCGAGCATGCCGATGTTGTTAAGCTTCTGTTTGAAGGTCGAATGCTGCTGTTTTTCTCAACAGAACAATGCTTTTATTCCATCGATATCGCAGCGCGTCCGAATAGACAGCCTGAGGAATCCAATACCGAGGTGGCCATCAAAGGGGCGAGAGACGCCTTTACGGAGGATATTATTACAAATGTGGCACTGATCCGAAAAAGACTTCGCACGGCAACACTCCACAATGAACAATTGATCATCGGCGTTCGCAGTCAGACTCGAGTTGCGCTTCTGTATATTTCCGATATTATACGCCCTGAAGTAGTCAACGAGGCTAAGGAGCGATTAAAAGGCATCAAAGTCGATGCACTCGTAACCAGCGGCCAACTGGAGGAGGCTCTTTCCGATTCTACTCTCTCCCTGTTTCCGCTAATGGACTATATTGGCAGGCCGGATTTTGTAGTGGAGTGCTTGCTTAAAGGGCGTTTCGTGATTCTTGTGGATGGTTCGCCAATGGCATTAATTGCACCTTGCAATTTATTGGAATTATTAAAAACGCCTGAAGATTCCTATTTTCCTTACTACTTTGTCATCTTTGAGCGACTTCTCAGGCTGCTGGGTCTCTTTCTCGCCATTATGCTACCGGGATTTTGGATTGCCCTGACAAGCTACAACATGGATCAACTCCCCTTTCTGCTTCTAGCGACCGTTACCGTTTCCCGATTCGGGCTTCCGCTGTCCGGGCCTATGGAGATCTTGTTGATGCTGGGCATGTTCGAATTGTTCAGAGAGGCCGGGGTCAGACTTCCTAAAGCTGTTGGTCAAACCATCGCAGTTTTAGGCGGTCTGATTATTGGTGATGCCGCCATCCGTGCGGGCCTTACTTCACCAACCATGCTGGTTGTATCTGCAACGACCGCGGTTGCGACTTTTACTTTGGTCAATCAGACGCTAAGTGGGACGGTCAGCATTATTCGTCTATATGTGCTAATCTGGTCCTCCTTGCTGGGTATGCTCGGATTCTTCATTGGAATACTAAGTCTCATTGCATACCTCTCTGTGTTGGAATCCTTCGGTCTTCCGTATTTAGCTCCTTTATCGCCATTAACCATCAAAGATCTGCTCAATGCCCTCTTGAAAAAACCTTGGGCTTTCAACAAAAAACGACCGCAAATGTTTCAAACGATAGATGACACATCTGAAGAAAGGGAACCTACATGAGATGACAACCTGCGTCAGAATCATAAAATTAATATGGTTAATGGTGTTGCTCAATATGTTAACAGGTTGCTGGGACATCAAAGAAATACAAGACATCAATTACATCACGGCTATTGGAATCGATCAAGAGGACGGGAACTTTATTGTTTACACCCAAATGATGGATTTCACATCCGTAGCCAAAAGCGAAACGGGTAAGGCACAAAAGCCCTCCCAAATATGGACCTCCAAAACGAAGGGCAAGACCTTGGACATGGCGATCAATGCTATATATAATTCTTCCCAGGAACGCACGATCTGGAGTCATATCTCCTGTATTCTTGTTAGTGAGAACGTATTGAAATCGAATGTCCTAACCAAACTGGATACCATCGGCCGTTATCAAGAGGTTCGAATGACTCCGTGGGTATTTGGCACAAAGGATTCGATCGAACAATTGTTTAATGTCCCAGCGTTTTTCAACCTCTCTCCATTAAATACAATCGCCCATGAACCCGCTGAGGAATATAAACAAAGATCCTATACCGAACCCATTCGATACTTCGATTTCATGGCATTGATGACTGAACCGGGCTGGACGGTATTGCTTCCAAATCTCACGATCGATAAAAAGACATGGAGCTTAAACCAAAAGGAAAATCCAAAATTGATGATGAACGGAGTGTTTGCTATATCTAAAGGGGTATCGAATGGCTTATTCACCAATGACAAGCTCACCGGTTTGCGCTGGCTTGATGAAGATACCAAACGTTCTCACATCACCATCACAAATACGCGTGGTGAAATAGCAGGCGTCGTGGTTTTATCGAACCCTAAAATCCGCAAGAAACTAAGCATTGTCAACGGTGTGCCTAAATACCACGTTAGCGTCAGGTTACATGGAAGCGTGGATGAAGCTCTCGACGACATGACCAAGACTGAAATCGAAATACAGGCAGCTAAGGGAGTGCGAGAGGAAATTTTGAATACGTTTAAAAATGGGGTAACTTCAAAAACGGACCTATTCGGCTTGCAGCACGTTTTGTTCAGGAAGGACTCCAAGTTGTGGAAAAAAATCAGTCAGTCCTCTGCCCAACCGATTGAAGCAGGCGCACTGGAAACCGTTCATGTTGAAGTCCATCTGGATCACGCCGGCATGAAGCTGCTGCCTCATCATAAAGGTCCGATTACCCCAACAACCAAAAACGAACCAAACTCCTAATTCAGCATAAAAAGATCTATGTCAAAGGCAGCCTGTTCTAATGATCAAGAACGGCTGCCTTTGTATTGAAGTGGGAATTCCATGCTATTTATGATCAAGATAAATAAACGTTCTGGGATCGGATTGTTTAAACACTTTTAGTTACACGACAACTTCAACGCCGTCTTCCTCGAACAAATCATCATACGCAACGTAGAGGCCTATAGCTGAGGCAATCAATATTAAAATGGCTGCAATAAACGCCAATTGTTTAACCGTCGCTTTTTTCGAATTTCCTTGTCTGCGTTTTCTTTGCGTTCCTTGGCTCATACTACATACCTCCCGCTTCCATGCCATTACCATAAAATATGAATTGGACATGAATATGTTGTTAGGCAAAGCACGCTGATCTCGTTTTCTTGAGACGGATTGTATTGTATATTCTTACATAACGTAGTTAAAGGCTGCAAAGTTTGTTGAAAAATACTCTGATATCCTGTACGAGCGAATCCGGAGCCGCCATAGCAACCATATGACTGCCGCTTTCCCGATTCGACCAGTGGACGATGTTGTTTTTGGCTTCGGCAATTCGCCTGAATACTGAACCTCCCCCATGAGAAACCCCTGTCGGTACTTTCTTTTGATCTGTTGGCATCCCAGCTGCCCCTTCATAATAGGTCCAGGACGAAGAAGCCGCGGTTTCCGTCAGCCAATATAACGTTGCGTTCGTGAGCAGCAGATCTTTGTCGATAGGTTCAGGCTGGATTTCCTCCGAGTTACTTGGCCAACCATCAAACTCCTTAAACCGCTCAATAAGATAAGCCAGTTCGGCCATCGGTGAGTCGTTAAGTCCATAACTGAGCGTCTGTGGCCGGTTGGACAGATAAGGGGCATAACCGCTGCCTCCTGCAAATAGCTCAGCCATGTGCGTAACTTCAGCCAGTTCTTCCGCGCTAAATCCTTCCAGTTCACTCGGGTCTCCCTTAGGGATACCCAACCCTCCAGTAATATGAACACCGATCATGTGTTCAGCATCAAGGATAGCCAGCTCCGGGGAAACTAATGCACCTGCATCGTTTCCATGGGCACCGTAAGAATCATAACCGAGCCTGCGCATCAATTCGGCCCAAGCTCTGGCGACGCGTTTGATGCTCCACGGTGTTCCATCTGCCGGCTCAGAAAAAGCGGAGAAGCCGAACCCCGGAAGCGAAGGTGCCACGATGTGAAATGCCATGCTAGGATCGGCACCAAACGCTCTGGGATTGCTTAAAGGACCAATGATATTCATGAATTCGACAATGGAGTTCGGCCAGCTATGCGTCATGATCAATGGCAAGGCATTCGGCTCAGGAGAACACACGTGTAGAAAATGGATCGGCTGCCCCTCAATGTCGGTCATAAATTGCGGGAACGCATTCAGTTTCTGCTCATATTCGCGCCAGTCGTATTCCTTCTGCCAGTAATCCACGAGCTCTTTAAGATATGCAACCGGAATCCCGCGATTCCATGCGCCTCCAGGTAACTGGGAAGGCCAACGGGTATGGGCAATACGAGTCTGAAGATCGTCGATGTCCTTTTGAGGTATGTGAATACGGAAGGGCCGAACGGAAGCTTCCGAACCCTGGTACTTGATATCATCCTTATAATCAGACATATAATTTAACCTCACTCTCGATTTTCACTTCATTATAAAAGCGAAACACTGACGACATTGTGTCAGTGTTTCGGGGGAAGAATTCTCATAAGGTGAGGATGCCTCATTGACCAACTATGGGTTGTTAAAGTGAAGCACCATGCCTGTTTTATCGTCGGATTTTTTGAATCTTGCATATGTTAAGCACTCAGGGTCAGCCTCTTCGATCTCTAGTAATTCAAGTGCATACTGCTCAACGCCCTTTTCGAGGATCCGCTGCGCGATATAATCCCAATAGGATCGATCACTCGGTACATCGCTCTCAGGCCAGAATAGACCATCCGTTAACAAGATTACGTGCTTTAATCGTGACCTGTTGATCTTTCCGCATTCGAGAAAGTGAACGGCATGGGCCTCCCCGTTCAGTACTCCATAACCCCCATTTATATTACTTTGAAAGCGATTCTCCCTGATGATATCAATAACCGTCCCATGGAGATCTTTTTGATTGAACAATCCCTTATTCACGCCCTGCTCCCATTTTGCGATGGCCGGAGATTCTAAATGAGCGACTTGTCTCCAGGTTAACGGGCGAACCTCCCCATCTTGGTATACGGCAAGAATCATGCAGTCGCCTGTCTGTATAAATTCCACGCGATCCTCTTGAATTCGTACAAGAGCAAGAGCAGTACCCCAAAGCCCGTCTTTTTTCTCCATGTTGATATTGGCTTGCAGCATAAGTTCTCTTAGCTTTTGGTTCGCTGCCGCAGCATGCTCCGTAAGCTGTTCGACCCGGTCCAGTGATTCGAAGTAGTTCTTCACGGCTTGAGCAGCGATGTAACCTCCGGTTTCCTTCTTGTCGCTGAGGTATGGGACGATGGATGAAACCCCATCTAACACGCCATACACTGCGGCTCGCTCGTTTATGACAAGCGCATCTTCATTCAAGAAATGGATTCCCCTATGCGTGAATTGCTCAACGGTTACCATAACCATCCTCCTGTTGATCTAATTTTATTTACTAGATTTGCAATTTACGCCTTGCAGCGCTATAAAATGCAAGACACGTTATAAGCAGTGCGATTAGGAAGCTGCTGATTGCCGGAACGACAAGCTGTAATACAAACGTCATCCCTTCACCATCAACAACCGTCATCATGGCCATGAGCATAACCAGAATATAGATCACCACAAATACACACCAAAAAGGTAGAACCGGATACGAATGATCTCTTTGCGTTGATGCTACATACAAGTGGCGATGAATCCAGCATAAGATCAGGATCAACCCAAACAGACTACTGCCATGCTGACATAATTTATACACCGGAATTTGTACGGGGCCGATATGTATCAATTGGGTGAGGAAGGGAATCTGATTGACGATCCAGGCGCCCTTGTGCGTAAACTGATCCCATAGCAGATGTGTGCCAACGCCTACCAATCCGACGAGAAGTACAGTAAGCCAACCCTTAAGAGAGGCCGGCAGCTTCCCTTCCCGATTCCAGCGGTAGGGGAACCAGGAAGGCAAATATGCGAATAGAACGGGTCTTATCACTGCCTCGAATATAACATACAGGAGCAAGATCATGGGAAGATTGAACAGCAAGATACCAGGACCCTCGTGGCTCCATACGCCAGCCGCTCGAAATCGGACAAAATATTCAAAATCCGGCGCCATACAGCCGATAATAAGAGCTGACACCGGAAGCGATTTCTTCTTCCACCAAGGCATCGTGATGACGGGATGAGCGAATGTAAACGGCATAAAATCTCCTAACTGCTGCGTCATAAGAAAAAAATCTATTTTTTACTATTCTAGCATCTACGCACTCGTCAGAGGTACGATAATTTCACCAATTAAATAAAGGGACAGGCATCCGCCTATCCCCTCGCAACCCTAAATGATTACAGCAGCTCGCGTGCAAGCAGGCGATAAACCTCCAGCCGCTTTTCCTGCGAATGCGGAATGCTGCATATCATCGCTTCCTGGAATCGGTAGTGCGCTTGCTCTTCTTGTAAGCGTGCCGCGATATCTTTTACCGCTCCCACAAGATGAATCTTGCGGCCTTCCTGGATAGCCATCCGGTCGATTTCCGTTAAGGACACATTCTGAGCTTCTTCGGGCGTCAGCACCTGCGTAATCCGGCCCTTGCTCATCATCAATCGAAAAATATCCTGCGGCAGCGCTTCATACTCGGCTTCTTCCTTCGTTTCGGCCGTTGTCACCATATAGGATACGTTAATCTCCGGCTTTTCCATGAATATGGATGGCTGGTAGTTATCGCGGTAATGATCTAATATCTCGTTGCTCATCGCTCCGTTAAAGAATTGCGCGAAGGAGTACCCGACCCCCATCTGAGCCGCTTTTAAGGCACTGTTGCCGCTGGAGCCGAGCAGCCACACTTCCGGCAGGGCAACTTCGGTTGGAGCAGCGGCGTTTTTGGCATACAGCTCATCTTCCGGGACCTCATCACGAAGGAGCTGCATGGTTACGGCCAGCTTATCATACATGTTATGAAGCATCAGCTGCCGCCCTTCAGACAAAGCGTACATCGCACTTGTATCACCGCCTGGCGCTCGTCCTACACCGAAATCAATTCTGCCCGGAGTAAAAGCACTTAACGTCTTAAACACTTCTGCGAGTTTAAGGGGAGAATAATGCATCATCATGACGCCGCCGGTACCGATACGAATCCGATCGGTTTTTGCCGCAAGCCGGGCTGCCGTCACTTCGGGTGCGGAGCTGGCAAACGTATTTCCCCCATGATGCTCGGCCATCCACATTCGGCTGTATCCCAATTCATCTGCCAGAATAGCCAGTTCTTCCGCTTTTTTCAAGGCGCCTTCCGCTGTGTTGCCGCTTGTTACAGGTGCCTGATCCAATACGCTTAGTCTCATGAAATTTCATCCCTTCCTCGGTTAGATGACCATTTTGTTGTTGATCCATTCCTCTAAAGCCGCAACCTTATCCTTAAAGCGTTCACCGCACATCTCCTCTGACAGCGAAGCAATCGTCTCCCGCTTTAATACAGCCTTCCAGGAGGATTCCGCTTCCTCCATTAAATCGGATAACAGGCAGCAGCTTTCTTCTTTTTCCAAATCCAGCATGTCTACCAAAATTCCGTTGCACGAATAGAGGGACTGCTGCCCTTCCACTGCGAGATATACGTCATATACACGGATATCCTCCGGTTTCTTTTTTAATCTAAAACCGCCCTTGATACCGGGTACTGATGTGATGATGTCTGCTGTTACCAGCTTCCTTAACAGTTTCTGAAAATAGGTTGCCGATGTCCCCAGTTGCTGGCTAATCGCTTCCCCGGGCAGTACCGCCTTGTCAGGCAGCATATTCAATAGAACCAGGGCATACACCGACTGTTCCACGCCGGTTTTCATATGCATCTTACAGCACCTCAATTCACGAAAATAACGGATCGTTCGTTATCTAAACTACACACGCATCTATCCATTCACGACTAAAGACGATAAACATTATCCACGTTATATCTTATATGAATTCGAACCGATTGTAAAATCATTTCCGATCTGATGCAAAATGAGGAATGCAACCAATCTATACCCAAGTGCCAAGTCATTAGTTCATATGATGAAATAAACGCCTCTTACTCAAGGTCTCATAAATAAAAAAGTCGCGCTAGGCGCGACTTTCAGGCTGTTCTGTTATTCCATGTATATTTCGCCATGAGCATTTGATTTCCGCAACGCATCCACCTACGCTTCGTCCCATAATCGCTTCAGATTGTCCAGACCCAGCCGGGTTCCTTCCCGGCATTCTTCCATACCTTCGAATTCCAGCGTAATATATCCGTCATAACCTTCAGTCTTAATGAGACGCAGAATCCGGCGAACATCGATATCACCCTGGCCGAAGATCGAGCCTCGAAGGTAATTGCCGTGGGATGTTCTGAACCATTTCCCCCCACCCGGGTCCTGATCAAACGGACGATAATAGAAGTCTTTCACATGGATGAGCGAGGCAAACGGTAAGTTTCGTTTCACACCAACCATCGGCTGCTCGTCAACACATAGAAAGTTCCCGATATCCAGCGTCGTCTTGAAGTTCGGGCGGTCGACAGCCTGAAGCACACGCTGTACACGATCGCTCGCCTGTACGCTCACGCCATGGTTCTCGATCGTGGTCGTAATACCATAACGGTCTGCGTAATCTGCTATGAGCCGACAGCCTTCCACAATCATATCCAGATGGGTTTCCACATAATCAATGCCCATCTTCTCCGGCGGCAGCGTGAAGGCCGTCACGTCATGACGCATATGCTTCATTCCTAACCGATTCACCGTATCGACATGGCGCTTGATCCGCTCAACCTCCGCATCGAAGGCGTCCCGGCTCTCCTGAACAAAATTAGCGGGCATCGAATAGTTGGATAACGTGATGCCGACTTTCGCCGCCCGCTCACGCACCGCATTGGCAAGCCCCGGATTGTCCTCCAGCGTATATCCGTAGGGTACGATCTCCATGTGCTGCCCTCCGTTCTCAGCGATCCAATCCACCACATCCAGCACCGTCATCTCTCCTGCACGGATAGCGGGCAGCAAACTGTAGGTGCTTACGCCAACTCTCATCCTGCAATCCCTCCTTTATTTGCTTCTTCCATCATACGCTTCCTGATAAATTTCCAGATAGCGGGCTACGTTCATTGCTTCCAATTGCTTAACGTAACCATCCCAGTCCTTATCCAGATCGGCATCGCCGATCACGAAGCGGGCCATCATTTCATCAACATAATCATTGATCGTCTTGGACAGATCCGCTACCTCGGACGCCTGCTCGTTGGTCAGAAATAACGGCGGCACGGTGCTGACATCGGTTGGTTTGTGGGGTTCGTATTTATTTTTTGTTTCATTATACAGAATGACTTCCAGATCGTCGTCCCCTTTGGCAACGGCGCTAAGGCGGAAATCATTCGTCCGCAGACTCGGACCGGTTTGAATCCAGGCTATATTCTGCACCGTACCATAAGACTTCAGCTCTGACCAGACCGCGGGCTCTCCGTTGATGCCGATCTCTCCGTCCTTCGCTTCCCGCCATTCCTCGTCCGGGCGACCATACACACTTCGCAGCGTATGCTCCCGTTCGTACAGCCCATCCGCCCATCGCAGGGCAAGCTCAGGATGCTTGGCCTTCTTCGTGATGACAAATGCACCCGGATTCAATCCGGTGGAATCCAGAGCAGCATAGCGAACTCCATTCGGTCCCTTGAGTGGCGGCACGGTCTTATATTCCAACCATCTTCCGCTTTCGCCGAGGAGTTGGGTAAATATACCCTGGTGGCCGCCGGTTGAAGCGCCAAGAAGCACGGTATCCGGGTTCTCGCCGATCTGTATCAACTGATTGTCATCCTGCGTGAAAGACTCCGGAGCGAGCAGTCCCTCAGCGTACAGCTTATTCATATATCGCAAGCCTTCCCTCCACTCCGGTTTGTTGAAGGCGACGTCGAGCTTGTCGTCTTTTATGAATATATGCTTGTAACTTGAGCCGTAAACCGGATTATAGATGAAGGAGTTCAACAGGAACGCATCGATGGAGGAGCTCCAGGATTTCGGGGAAATCGACAATGGAATCTCATCCTGAATGCCATTCCCGTTCGGGTCTTGATCCTTAAAAGCTTTCAGTACCTCGTACAGCTCATCCGTGGTTTCCGGCATCTCCAGATTGAGTTTTTTCAGCCAAGGCTCGTATATCCACATTTTCTGGCTCATGGAACAGTGATAGCATTCATTCACTTCCGGAAGCGCATAAATATTGCCGTCCAGCGCCGTTATTGTGGATTGGATCTCCGGATTATCCTGGAATACTTTCTTCGTATTCGGTCCCTGTTTCTCAATCAAGTCATTCAACGGAAGAAAGGCGCCCTGTGAGCCGTATATCATCTGCTGCGCCGGCGAAATATTCAAACCCATAATGACATCGGGATAATCCTCGCTGGCAAGAACGAGATTCAGCTTCTCCTGTATGCTCTGCTCCGGAACGACCTCCCATTCGATGTGTACATTCGTTTTTTCCTCGTACCACTTTGTGAATTCATTCGTTTCAAAATTTTCGACCAGCGGATTTCCCCGCACCATCACCTTTAACGTGGTTCTCTCTTGAACCAGCGGATAAGTTCCCGGTTCGGATAATGCGATGGGTTCGGTACCCGCATTCTGCCCCTCATCCGAGCCCTTTGGGCTTTGTGAACCCGTACAACCTGCAAGAAGAATACTGAATGCAGTGAAAGCCCCCATGAAAATCCGTGTTTTTTTTCTCATAACGTCCCGCCCTCCTGATATTGTTGGATGTCTTATCCTTTTAATGAACCGATCATGACCCCTTTAACAAAAAACTTCTGCAAAAACGGATATACGATCAACAGCGGTACCGAGGTCACCACGATCAGCGAATATTTCAGCAGTTCCCGCAGCCCTTGCCGGGCCGCAGCGGTTTTGGCATCGCCGAGCATTTCGATATTCACCTCGTTCTGCACCAGAATATCGCGAAGCACGAGCTGGAGCGGGTACAACTCCGCGCTCTTCAAATAAATCATCGCATTGAAATATTGATTCCAATGGCCAACGGCATAGAACAAGGCGATGACGGCCAAGATCGGACCCGAAAGCGGCAGCACGATGCGCCATAGGAAGCGAAAATCGGTGCAGCCGTCCAACTGTGAAGCCTCCAGCAGTTCCTGCGGGATGGTTGTCTGGAAATACGTGCGCATGATGATGACATTCCACACCGACAGCGCCCCCGGAATCAGCATCGACCATATCGTGTCGATCATGCCGAGATCCTTCACCAGCAGATAGGTCGGGATCAGCCCTCCATTAAACAGCATCGTGAACACGAACAGCAGCATGAACATGTTTCGCCCCCGAAAATCTTTGCGTGACAACGGGTACGCTGCCAACACGGACAGAATGAGATTGATCATCGTGCCTGCCAGCGTATAGAACAGCGTGTTCATGAATCCCTTGACCACCATCGTATTTTTGAATACCGCACGATAGCCTTCGAGGGTCGGCTCGACGGGCCACAGCCATACCTTTCCCGACAAGACCGCGCTGCTGGAACTGAATGAGGCGCTGACTACATAAATCAACGGATATAACACAATGATTAGGAAAACGGATAACATCGCGTAGTTGACCACCGTAAAAACGCGATCCGAGCCGGATTCCTTCATGGTAGGTGATTGCATACAAGTCCTCCCTTTCTTACCATAGACTCTCCTGCTTCAGCTTTTTGGCCGTTTGATTCACGATCAACAGCAGCACGAAACCGATGATCGCTTTAAACAACCCAATCGCCGTGGCATATGAGAAATTCATTGCTTGGGATACCAAACCCACCTTGTACACGTACGTGTCAATGACTTCGGATGAACGCAAATTCAGTGCATTCTGCATTAACAGAATTTTCTCGAAGCCGGTCTCGAGCATTTGCCCCGTATTCAGAATGAGTAAAATCATGGCGATGGGCATGATGCCCGGGAGATCAATGTGGCGCATCCGCTGCATCTTCGTGGCTCCATCCATGACAGCTGCTTCATGGAGAGCCGGATCAATTCCTGAAAGCGTTGCCAAAAAGATGATGCAGGAAAACCCGACATTCTGCCAAATATGGGACCATACATAGATCGACTGAAACCATGAGGCCTCCGCCATGAAATGAAACGGACCTAGGCCGATCCAGCCGAGCATCGTATTGATGATTCCCGTTCTTGGATCCATAAACTGCAGCATCAAGCCCACCAGCACGACCAGAGAGATAAAATAAGGCGCGTATGTAACCATTTGGACGGTGTTCTTGAAGCGCCGGTTCCTTACATAATTCAGTCCAAGCGCAAGCATAATGGGAAACGGGAAACTGGCTATCAGTGTGTACAAGCTGATGGAGAACGTATTCTTCAGCAATCGCCAGAATTCATGCGATTGAAAGAAGCGTTCGAACTGGGCAAATCCGACCCATGGACTTCCGTTGATCCCCTTCGTGACGTTGAATTCTTTAAACGCAATCTGCGCGCCGTACATCGGCACATACTTGAATATGATGATGTACAATAATGGAAGCAAAAAAAGCGCATACAGCTGCCAGCTACGGATGATGCTCTTCCAGCCACTCAGCGGCTACCACTCCAATCTTCAATGGATTCGTCCCGATTCGGTCCGTGATTGGAGTATATACAGCTGCGTGGATCAGCGTAAATCTTCATGTTTCCGGTCGATTATTCAAAATTTTAGAATGGACTGTTATTCATCAATCATGCACTGTGCATTTCTTTAGATTAAGCATGTTCTTCTGCGCGTTGAAGACGTCTATACTCGGTCGCGCTAATGCCGTTTACCCGTTTAAATGCACGGCTGAAGGTGTTAAGTGAGAGATAGCCAACAGAAGCAGCAATGTCACTTACCGGCCTGTCGCTTGACGCCAATTCACGCTTCGCCTCATCCATTCGGAGTTGCTCCAGATAGTCCGAGAAATTCAAGCCTGTTTGCTCCTTAAAGAAGTAAGATACATAAGCCTCAGAGGTGCGTGTTTCCCGGGCGAGCGCGGTTAAACTCAGATCACTTTCCCCATAGTGCCTCTCGATATAGGTAAGCAGTCGGCTCGTTAAATGGTCATTATGGCTCTTCTTCCTCTCCTCGTTTTTCCGACAGAGCCGAATAAAGGTAGTATAGAGAATGTTCATGGCTTCGGCTGGAGGCATAACTGGATTTAACGCTCGGATGACAGCTTCCATTTCCTCCGTTCTGCCGCTTCCATCCTTCCCTGTGGGTTCGCAGCATTTCATCAAGGTACCGCTAAGCTCCTGGGCAAGGAGCTTCTCCACGGCCATCGGCAATTGCCGCTCCGATCTATTCTTCTCCTTGATCTGCAGCAGCAACTGCTGCGTCTCATCCACATTGCCTGCCTTCACAAGCTGGATCAACCTCATCTCTTCATCGGCCGGGTAATAATAGGAGAAGGATGGCGTTTCCATTTCAGCATGATATAAGATTGGAGCCTTCTCGCTCCATCCTGCATGATGAAGCACAAACCTGGCCTCCCCGTAGGAACGGTATAACTCAGCAATGCTGGACTGGCACTCGCCCACAGCCATATACAAGCCCGTATCTGAGATTCCGCTCAAATGCTCGTAAATTACCTTTATATTTGCTCGCATCTGTGTCATAAAATCCGCGTTGTCTACTGCCATTCCCGACAGGATCAGGACCAATTGGTTTTCACCAAAATCATGCAGCAGCACCTCCTCCCTGCATAATGCTTGAAGCCGGTCGCGAAGGTTGATTTTTACAATATCGAGCTCCATCAGCATCTCTTCCATAAATGGCTCCTGGTATCCCCGAATATAGAGAAGGACAACCACATGGTGAGATCCCCGAAGTTGGACTTGTGCGTGTTCCATGGCAGCGTCGATCTCCTGCATCGACGTGAAGCTACCCTTCAGAAGCCTGTCAACCACAACATTTCGCAGCATCGGAATCTGCTCTTCCAACCGTTCCTTCAGCGAATCATGGCTCTCGATCAGCTCGGACACGGAATGTCCGATATAATCAACGGCGTTACGAGAAACCACATGCTTTGCATCCCGACGCGATGACGGCAGAAGCTGGAGGATCTTAAGGAATGGTCTGCTGCTTCGATATGCAAAATAGCCGGCGATCCCAAGCCCCAGCAGAAGAGCCGTGATAAAGATCGTCATTGTCAGCTGTTTGATATAATTTACCTTTTGCAGCACCACAGATTTCGGTTGAGCGGATACATAGCTCCAGCCATTGTATTTGGACGTGGATTGCGTCACCAGCATTTCCTGACCGTCCAATCGGATATGGGAGTAGCCCCCTCGCTTGGGAAGCGCTTTCAAAATATCCGGTTCTTTCAAACCAATAGAACTGATCAGGTTGCCGTTCTGATCCGCTATGTAGGCAAAACCCTCTTGTTCCGGATCGACTTTGCGAAGCATGTCCTGAATCTGCATGTTGTTGATCAGTACAGTGACAACTCCGCTGCTCCTCTTATTCCCGAAGGATTGCATGTAGCTAACAACCGAGTAAGGTTTGCCTTCATACACGACCGAACGGCCCGGGGCATACGTTTTATAATGATACTGCCCAAACAGAGCTTGCTTCCACTCACTTAATGACTGGTCGTTATAGCGCAGCTGTAAACGATAATACTGGTCCACCGTATACACCTTACGAGGTGAAACGATCATGTTGCTGTTCCTGTAAGCGATGTAATAATCCAAAATGAAGTGATTGAACAATTTGTAATTAAACAAACTCTTTTCCAAGTCCCATAGACGGTAAGGACCTGTTCCGACAAACGGTTCTTTCTCAAATTGAAAAGACAGCACCTTCGATTCGCTCGACATCTGCCGTGCCATGTTCTCGATTTCGGCAAATCTCTGATCCAGCGCTTCCTGGATTTGCTGCAGAGCGGCGGAGGTGCTTCTCACCGTCTCGCTTTCAATAAGCCTTGCGGTCTTCCCATAAGCAAACAATCCAACCAATAGGGAGCCCACCAAAATGACAGCATACGGTATAAAAAATCGAACCAACAGCGCTGCCTTCTCCCCGGAAACGGATTTCACCGCTTTATTCCCCCTCTCATCTCTTCAGATATGATCCAATATAACAAAGAAAACAACGTATAGTCAGTAGACCAAAAGGCACTCTTTAGAGTCAATCTTGAACACCATTCCCATCACAAGTTTGGTATAAACAATCATTTGGAGACTGTCGGCATTTCATCCGTAAATTGGTTATCTCCTTCTCCTTCCCTTATACTGGATAGGAAACTATCATTTTCGAGAGGAGACCCTATATGACAAATGCGAACGAATCTCTGAAAAATGCATTGTTTACGAAGGAATTCACCCATAACCCCTATCCTGTATACGAGAAATTGAGGCAAAGCGATCCCATACTAAATCTGCAATTTCCCGATGGACGTTTCGGCTGGCTGATCAGCAATTACGAGGAGGCTGTTGAAGCGCTCAAGGATAACCGATTTAGTAAAGACGTCGCTAAAGCAATGGGGCAGGAACAGACCAGCGTGTTCAGCACTAACATGCTGTTCTCCGATCCACCGGATCACAAACGGCTTCGCGGATTGGTCCAAAAGGGCTTTACGCCACAGCGAATCGCGGATATGCGGGGCCATATTCAAGAGATCGCGGACAGCCTGCTAGATGCTGTCTCCTCCAAAGACACCATAAATCTCATTGATGAGTACGCGTTCAAACTTCCCATTATCGTGATAAGTGAAATCCTTGGCGTGCCTACGGAGGACCAAGACAAGTTCCGGATATGGTCCAACTCCATCATCGGCGCCTCCAACCAGGAAATGAACGAGCAAGTAGTCCAGCATATGAATGAATTTATCGCTAATTTGAAGGATTGGTTCGCCAAGGTTCGCGAACAGCCGGGCGATGATATGATCAGTCAGCTGGTCGTTGCCGAGAATCAGGGTGATCGCTTATCCGAACAGGAGTTATATGGCGTCGTCACCCTGATGATCATAGCCGGTCATGAAACGACGGTGAACCTGATCGGTAATGGAGTGCTTGCGTTATTGGAGCATCCGGAACAGCGCAAGCTTCTGCAGGAACAACCCGAACTCATTCATGGCGCGATTGAGGAAATGCTTCGCTACAACGGTCCCGTTGAATTCAGCACCTCCCGTTGGGCGGCGGAGGATATGGATTTTCATGGCGTTCACATGAAGAAAGGCGACTTGGTTGTCATCGCTTTGAACTCCGCTAATCGGGATGCCTCACAATTTGAGGACCCGGATATCTTTGATATTACCCGGGAGAAGAGCCAGCATTTAGCCTTCGGCAAAGGGATTCATCTCTGCCTGGGAGCTCCCCTCGCCAGACTGGAGGGTGGAATCGCAATCAACACGCTGCTCCGTCGCTACCCCAACTTTGAGCTGCAACGGGACATCGATGAGCTTGAATGGAGACCGGGTATGATTGTCCGCGGTGTGAAGGAGATTCCGATTTCACTTCATGCCTAATGTGCAACAACATGAATGACTGCTTCCATGAAAAAGGCGAACCCCTAACAGGATTCGCCTTTTTGACTATGTTGTAAACTTATTTGGTTACATATTAAACATTATGTAAACTTATCTTCATTATATTAACATGTACCCTTTAGTTCACATGCCGGAATGAATAATAGTTAATTCCACCCTTTTTATCCAATCCCCATCACTGTATTCTATTTAAAAGCTATTTCAAGGAGGACTGATGTAATGAGACGTATTGGTATAATCGGCTGCGGTACCGCTGGGATCCAGCTTGCCTATTCTCTGAAGAATGATTTTGATGTCACGGTACATCATTATGAAGAGCCGCAGAACATCCTTGATGGGAGAATTCGATCCACGTAGATTCATTTTCATCCCACATTAGAACGCGAGTGGCGTTTTAACATGCCTGCCAAGGATAACGCGCCTCCAATCAGCACCATTCAATTTCAGTTAGGTCAACAAAAACTGTTCACAGGTAATCTTTCCGGAATCGCCGCATCGGTGGACCAGCGCTTGCGCTTCGCCAAATCGATGCATGATTTAGCTGAGCAAGGCGTGAAGTTTATAAACGGGCGTTTGAAGCCGGAAGATCTTCCGGACCTGACCTCATCCTACAATCTCATCATCGACGCAACGGGAAAAGCCGGGCCGCTGGCACCATTTCCTGTAGAAACGGGGACTCACTCCCTACCAAGCGCCTCAGCGGAAATACATCGTTGGTTATTTTACCGGAGTACAGCCCTTAGAGCCTGAGGGTATTTCAATTACGGTTCTTCCGGGGAACGGTGAAATGTTCGAGATTCCCGCTATTACCGATGCAGGTCATGCCACCATCTTATTCATTGATGCTGTGCCTGAAGGAGTATTGGATGTTTTTAAAGGCATCAAGAACTCTTCTGAATTTGTGGCACGTATGGCGAATGTAATTGAAGAGCATTTTCATCCTATATATGAACGAACTGATATTGATCGGTTTGCACTCATCGATGAGAACGCCTTTCTTCAAACCGCGATTACGCCGATCCTAAATCCTAAATATGAAATAATCGATCCCTAGTCCAAGCTCCATGACTAGGGTTATTGATATGGTGAAAATGGGTAAAATTATTAATAGAAACCTTTTTTGAATGAAACACCTCAAAATTTCCATCAAATGAAAGAAGCTGAACCAAATGAAGTCTGCTAAAACCAAAGAAAATCAATCCAAGCGCATAAGATACTCCGCGCGTAACTTATGGTCTGGAATCTTATTCGGATTAGGTCTGGTCGCTTTTATCGATGAAGTTGTGTTCCACCAATTGCTGCATTGGCATCATTTCTATGATAAGTTGACAAGCGATATCGGACTTGTCTCCGATGGACTGTTTCACGCGTTCAGCTGGTTTGCTACCATCGGATCCTCGTTCATGCTTGCCGATCTGCACCGCCGGCATGCGTTCTGGTTGAAACGGTGGATTGGCGGTATCCTGCTTGGAGGCGGCGCCTTCCAGCTGTATGATGGTATCATTCAGCATAAATGGATGCGGCTGCACCAGATTCGTTATAATGTCGATATCCGTCCCTACGATTGGGTCTGGAACCTGATTGCTGCGGGCATGATCCTAGTTGGTATAATTCTCATCGTGCGAACTCAAAACCGCGCTCTATCCGGGGAGGCCTGATCTCATGATGAGTAACCATACTCTTGCTCTTGGGGCTGGATTGTCCGGAAGCTCTGCTTCATGGACGTCATGGGAATGGATCATCGGTGGTTTAATCTTTGCGCTTCTCATGCTTCTATATATAGTTACGGCTGCGGTTTCCAATCGAAACTACCGAAATTGGCCGTTCTATCGTTATGTTTGTTGGGTTGCGGGAATGCTTTGCATTGGTTTGTCGCTGATCGGTCCGCTAGCACGACTCGCTCCTACGAGCTTTATAATCCATATGCTCGGACATCTGCTGCTCGGTATGCTGGGGCCGCTGTTGATTGCATTCTCCGCACCGATGACGCTGCTTCTAAGGTCTACTCCAATTCCTTTCGCCAGACGGATCACTCGTTTGCTGAAGAGCAAGCCAGCCCAAATCGTTGCTCATCCGGCGGTAGCGACCTTGCTGAATATCGGTGGACTATGGGTCTTGTACACAACCGGCTTATTCATGGCCATGCATCACAGCCTTTTACTTCATATCATAGTGCATTTTCATGTTTTTGCAGCAGGGTATCTATTTACGGTCTCTTTGCTTTACGTGGATGTGGCCCCCCACCGTCACAGCTTTCAGGCTCGTGCGATCATCCTAATGATCGCCATTGCCGGACATGGGATATTGTCCAAATACATATATGCCCATCCGCCAGACGGCATCTCCTCGGAACAGGCCGAGCTGGGTGGAATGCTGATGTATTACGGTGGAGACGCGATTGATCTCATTCTAGTGTTTTGGCTGTGTATGCAATGGTATAAGTCGGCGCGCCCGCGACCTGTCGCATCCATGCTCCAAGCCTTGGATTAATCACCGTTAACCGGATTATTCTTGGTGTCACTCGTCTCCTGCGGCAGCACGTTGGATATGCTCGGTACATTACGCGGCTTATATTCAATGAGTTCAGAAGAGTAGATGGCAACGGTCATCCTTCCCCCATTACCGAATGCGCGGATGAGGATGGGCTGATTATAGGCGTTCTCAAAAACAAAATCCGGTCCTCCCCAGCTCACCGTAGCATCGCGCCCCGGGAGCACATAAGGTACGTTCCGGCTGTGAGAGTATCGCTTTACAATCTGCAAGCCTGCACGGTCGATAGCATTATACAGTGTGGAAGAGACCTGACAGATCCCTCCCCCCACTCCCTCCGATAATTCGCCTCTGACGATAACGCCAGCTCGTTTGTACCCTCTGTCCACCGTTCTAATGCCAACCACCTGATTAAACGAGAAGGTTTCTCCGGGAAACACGACTGCACTGTCAATCGCCTGAGCGGCTAACGCGATATTATGGGAACGATTTTTGTTGTTGGAATTAAAATAGGTGACATAGTAACCTATCGGTTTCACCCGAAGGGAGGCCAGAAGCTCCGTATCTACCTTCGGATAAATCGGATACCTCGGCGCTTCGACGGTAGCGCCCCCAGTGCCGTACCAATAGGAATAATATTGCTCCAGCAGTTTGCGTCGATCCAGTCTATGACCATTCTGCCCGGGAATGATCTGGCCACTGCTGCCAATCCGGGCGTTCCGGGCTTCCAGATAGGTTTTCCGATCAAGTGCATCTACCCATTGATTGTATTTATCCATATCCAGCAGGGGGAAAACATCAAGCGCATGGTCGCTCCGGCTCACGCTTGCCATGACTTTACCTTCTTGCGTTATCATTAAATCGCTGTTATCCGGTTCATCCCCTTGCAGGAGCATAAACAATAGACCAAGGACTGACATCCATCTCAAGCTGGTTCACCTGCTTTATCGTTGTGTTTTTCTCTATTCGCGTTTACGTAATATGTCCGGTTTCGTTTACTCTCTGGTATTATGATTGCATTACAGGTAATTCATTCAGATTGTTTTATAAGCAAAAGAAACCCGCACCATGAAGTGCGGGTTTCTCTGTATGTTATGACTTATTTTACAAGGACACTGGCGTCTCTTTCCTATGACTAAAGGGCATAACAAGGAACAAAAACGAGCTTACGGCCAGCAATTCTGCAATCCCGATGACGGTTCCCATTGGGGCAGCAGTTGTTCCGTCTCCCAGGCCTACAAGTGGACTTGCGGCTGCACCTAATAACAATGGCAGTAATCCAAGAAGTGCGGACGCACTGCCTGAAGTGTGGGCTGCTTGCTTCTGCATCGCCAGTGAAGTTGTCGTTGCACTGACCATGCCAACGGCAGAAACAATCAGGAACAGCATCGGTGCAATCAGCAGCAATCCGCCGCCGAGCCATGTGATCGCGAACAACGAAGTGCCGCCAAAGGCCGCTATGACAAGACCCGTTGTCAACAATTTGGTTTCCCCTGTGCGGGAGGCCAATCTACCCGTAATTTGAGAGAACAGGACAATGCCAACCCCGTTAACGGCAAAGAACAAGCTGTACATTTGAGGGGATACGCCGAAAATATCCTGAAGTACGAAAGGTGACCCTGAGATATACGCAAACATCGCGGCTGATACGAATGCTTGGGAAAGCGCATAGCCGACAAATACGCGGTCCCTAATCAGCGTGCCGAAGGTACGGAAGGTTTGCTTAATCCCTCCGTTGGCCCTATTCTCCGGAGTGAGCGTTTCCGGAAGACCAAACCATACAGCGAGCAGCATCAGCAATCCAATCAGGAACAAGACAACAAAAACTCCGCGCCAAGAGACGAAATTAAGGATAAACGCCCCGAATACAGGAGCGATAATGGGTGCCAAACCATTAATCAGCATCAGCAACGTAAAAAATTTGGTCAGCTCCGTACCGGTATATAAATCCCGGACGACAGCCCTGGATATGACGATACCGGCTGCTCCGCTTGCTCCCTGCACGAACCGAAGCGCAACCAGAACCCATATCGTTGGGGCAAACGCGCACAGCAAGGAGGTAATCGAATAAATAATCAAGGATATAATGAGCGGTGCTTTTCTCCCCCGGATATCGCTAAGCGGGCCTGCTACAAGCTGTCCAAGAGCAAGACCAAGTAAAAAAGCCGTCAGGCTTAATTGGGCCAACGATGCTGGTGATCCCAAACTTTCGGAGAGCTTGGGCAGTGCAGGTAAATACATATCAACGGAAAGTGGCCCGAAAGCCGAAAGAGATCCGAGAATCAAGGCAAACTGAAGCCTCTTCCTGCGAGTTAGAACCATGGCTGAACCGGCTTCATTCGTGGACATCGACATACGATCTGTTACTTCCTTTCCTGCAACACATTGATGCATGAGTAATAAAATTTTAGCAAACCATCTTGGATTGCTAAATAACTATCCTATCATAGGATATATTTCGGTAGATTGCCATCCATTTTTTCTAAGCGAGTGGAATCCGCAGGGTAAACGTCGTGCCAATCTCTAGCTCACTGTGCACCGTTATTCTGCCCCCATGGTCCTCCACAATTTTTTGACACAGCGACAGCCCAAGGCCGGTTCCTTCTTCTTTGGTTGTATAGAACGGATCAAATATCTTGGCCAGATTTTCATCGGCAATGCCTTTTCCGGTGTCCTGAATTTCCACGACAGCCATTCGTTCTTCCGCTCTGAGCGAGATTCGGACGGAGCCGGTGTGCTCCATCGCTTGAAAGGAATTACGGATCAGGTTAATCAGCACCTGGATGATCTTATCACGATCCATGACGATCTTGATCGGTTCATCGCTTACATCCAGCATAAATAAATGTCCATGTGAAGCGGCTTCGGATTCACACAACGAATAGACTCGTGTCATACAGTCCGTAAGGGATTCTACCCTCATATTGCTGGCATGGGGTTTTGAGAAGTGTAGAAATTCTGCCGTCAGCTCCCCTACCCGCGTAATCTCCCCCATTATGACTTCATACCAGGGCTTAATGTTATAACTTTGATTTTTGGAGAGTTGAATAAACCCTTTAATCGAGGTAAGGGGATTTCGAATCTCATGGGCCATCCCGGCTGCCAACTCCCCCACCATCTTCATCTTTTCCGTCCGGATCATCTCCTCCTGGCCTCTCATCCAGGAATTGCGCCGCATTTGAAATATCCGGTCTTCTGCCGTGCTGATCATCTCTTGATATGTTAAGGCTTCATGCGGGTAACAAGTGATGCTATAGGTCACCTGTACGCCGATATTTTCAAATTTGAACATGCTGCTGTCGATGTTGACATGCTCGGGCAGCAGTATGGCAAAGCGGTCTCCCGCATATCGGGAGGCTGCCAGCATATCGTTTCGGAACAGTTTGCGCACTGCCCGTGAGAAACTGATCAGAATCTCATTGGCTGTGGAGATGTCCTTGGCATTTAACGATTTGAAGTTGTTGATGTCCAGTAACACCAACTGAAAGGGCTTATTCACCTCAATGAGATGCTGAACTTTATGCAAATATCCATCATAATTCAGAAGTCCCGTCAAGGGATCATGATAGGTCAGGTAATCGTTTTGCTTATATAATTTCTTCTTTTCCGATTCGAGAAAGTTAACAAAATGAAAGGAAATCACGACGACAAAGGATGCTAAGCAATCAAACACCGAAACCAGAATATTGTACTTTGTAAAAGGCACGTAAGTCAGACGAATAATAGAATATTGAAGTACCATAAGGAGGCACAGCGGCATCGTTTCTATGAAACGCTCCTTCTTATGAATGAGATTGATGATAAGTATGTAATACAGCAAGATACACCAATTCAATTGGCTAACATAATGAAACGCCCCGAGAAAGAGAAATTGAAGAATGCGAAGCCATTCGAACTTTCGATCCAAAATGACGGATGCATACAGTAACGATGCCGTGAGCAGCATCAAAGGGATTGACGTTTGATATCCAAGATAAACCGACGACACCATGATAAAAACCGATATCAAGGGAACAAATAGGAGCTTAAGTACTATAAACGACAAAGCGAATCACTCCTAAATCACTATTACTGGCGCAAAATGTAGAAATAACGGAGGCAAGTTTCACCAAATATGGTACACCATATATAAGCGTCTGAACAGCAGGAAAACACCACTTTCAAAAACAGCAAACGTGAATCTCTTTCTGAAAATCGTGTTTGTGCCTGCTAACCAGCTAGAATTCCTCGTATCGAATCGATATGAACTGATGGATTGTCGGATGAAACGCAACGGTTACATATACGCCGAATTCACGAGCGCCTTTCTTAAGCCATAGCTTAAATTTCTCCTCCACCATCTCATTGGATATCGTGGTTCTTCCCATATAGAGGTAGTCGACGACATCCATATTGTATTTACGCTTCGTTTCCGTGACGGCGAGCGTTCCCCAGGTAGCATAAACAGGGTCTTTACTGTTCAAGGCATGGACCAGGGACTCTGCAATTTCTGTCAATTCCTGCTGCCTGATTTCTGAAGAAGCGCGATTTGCAGCAGTTAAAAGGTACTGCCAGTCCCCCTTTTCGAATACTAACAGTCGAAGCGTATTGATCGGTCCCTTGTAAAACTTTGCAGTCGTATGATCTGAAAGTTGCGATTCTTCAAATGATAGATGTTTCAGATGCTGTTTATTTTCTAACGGATATAACTCGATTTTGTAGCTATGTTCAGGTTTATACCGGTTCTGATAGTGAACCTCCAAATGCTCGTCCAATCCACCCTCCATGTCATAACAGCGGCCATACTGATGCGTAAAAGCTACGGGCGGCAACAGCGGCGGTAAAAAGACGGATGTTCCGAAATGTTCCTCGCAGTCCCTCATAGCCTCCTCCACGAGCTCACCGCCGGATTCAAAGATGGCCTGCTGATCATAGGGATCCTGATGTTTTTTAATCCCTTGATCATTACCAGGACTTATCCCAAGCGATAAAACACCGACTAATACGATGCTGCCCAGCATATTAAACCTCCTCTTTACACCTCTTAGATAAATCTGGAGTTCGTCTCTCAAGCCTAAGATTCCCGCTTACGTTCTTCCTAATTCGACATGGAATTCGTTGGATAAATCCAGGGAAAAGTACACACACTGTGACAGACTATGCAGGAATCCGAGGTGAAAAGGCGTGGGGATGAAACAGAAGTTAAAATCCATGTTTCTGGTTAGCCATGATCATTCTGAAGAAGGCCAAACTCACGAAAATCAACAGGACCCTAACCCCCAGGAAGAAGTTACACTGACGCTGCAGCATATCATCGATCAATTTGATCATGCCGCCGATTTTGTCCATAAAACCTACCATAAGAAACGTCTGCATGTACTGTATTTCAGTCATTTAGTCAATGAGGATCGGCTGGAGCGTGACCTGCTCCCTCCTTTATTGAATTCTGAAGCGCCGTTGGAGCTGTTAAGAGAGCAATCCCAATTTGAAAAAGTAACGGACACCAAAAAATGCGTTGAAGGCATTCTTGGCGGTATGGCGGTTTTCTTTTACGAAGAAAAAGCATACCTGATCGATGTCATTTTTCCGGTATCACGTACGGTTGCTGAATCCGAAACAGAATCCATCATTATTGGTCCGCACGAGGCTTTTACCGAACAAGCTTATACAAATCTGTCGTTGATCCGGAAGCGAGTTCAGAGTTCTCATCTCAAAGTCATTAAATTGTCCGTTGGTGAAGTGACCAAATCTGATGTCTATGTTCTTTACATCCAAGACATCGCAAATGAGAACTACGTAAAAGAAGTGATAAAGCGAATTAAGGATATCGAAATCGATGCTATCCATGATGCGAATATGCTGATTCAGTGCATTGATGATGATCCGTATTCGATCTTTGCACAATTTCTGACTACCGAGCGGCCGGATACGATCGCATCCAAGCTGGTTTCGGGTCGTATCGTGGGAATTATGGACGGGAGCCCCACTGCCTTCAGCGCCCCGGTCAACTTTTTTGAATTCTTCTCATCCTCCGATGATTATTACCAAAGGTGGAGCATAGGTACGGCAACCTTGTTCTTGAGGTTTGCAGCGCTCCTGATTACGGTGACGTTGACAGCCCTTTACGTCTCGGTGACCTCCTTCCACTATGAAATGATTCCGGAGAATCTAATCTTGACACTGACAGAGTCCAGAAGTAAAGTGCCTTTTCCCCCGATTTTTGAGGCGCTGCTCATGGAGACTACCATCGAGCTGTTGCGGGAAGCCGGTGCCAGACTGCCTACCAAAATTGGACAGACCATCGGCATCGTAGGCGGTATCGTCATAGGGCAAGCGGCAGTGCAAGCGGGATTAACCAGTAACATACTGATCATTGCCGTCGCCTCTTCTGCTATTGCTTCCTTTGTTATACCCAATTATGTCATGAGCGCATCCTTTCGCCTCTTCCGTTTCGGGCTTATTGTAATGGCTGGATTATGGGGGAATATGGGATTGGCTCTTGGCTTGGCCTATATAGTCATTCACTTAAGCGGTTTGACGAGTGTCGGCGCCTCCTACTTATCACCCATTGCTCCCTTTGAGCCCTATGACTGGAAAGACGTATTCATGAGACTGCCTTTTTCCGCATTGGCCAAGCGGCCAACCCAAGTTAAAGCCAGAAATAAAGTGAAGTTAAAAATGAAGAGGTGAGGACAATTGAAAGAAAAACTATCCCAATTTCACACCGCGATCCTCATCTATATGATTCAAACAGGTGTATATGTATTCAGCATTACCCAGGTCGAAGCCCAATATTTTGGTACAAACGGTTGGCTTATCACCATCCCGGTTTCACTTCTGGTCTGTCTGAATATATACATGATGTATTGGGTGTACCGGCTGGGCAAAGGACAGTCGATCTTCGTCATATTGGAGAAAAGCATTCCCAAGTTCATTCTGACCCCCTTCTATCTGGCGATCAGTACGGTATGGGCACTTATCGGCTGTCTCGTCGCCAAGGAGTATGTACTGATCTTTCAGATGTTCGCGTTCCCGACAACCAACCCCATGGTGTTCAAGATTGCGATCGATGTTCTTGCATTTATGCTGCTGACCAAAGGGCTCTATAACATTTCCAAGGCTTCGACCGTTTTCTTCTGGAGCACCATCTGGATGAGCTTGCTTTTGCTTTATTATGTAGGGGAATTCAGAATAGAGAGATTGACCCCCTATATTTTTAAAGACAGTTACAGCATGACCGAGGGTCTTTTTCAAATTTATTTGGCATACTTGGGTTATGAGCTGTGCTTACTTTTGTTTCCCTATACCGATAAGAAGACCAAACTGTTCAGGGCGGTATTCTATGGAAATTTAATTCGTACGGTATCCTATACGCTCTCGGGCTTTGTTACGTTTGGCGTAATTGGTTCGGATATGCTTAAGGTCATGTTATTCCCGTTACTGGATCTTCTGGCTTACATCAAGCTTCCGTTCATTGAGCGAATCGAGAACCTTTTCTACGGCTTCTTCCTGTTTACAACCATTATCTCCCTTGTCCTTTACTTCTGGGCGGCAGGCGAAAGCACCCAAAGAGTCTTCCCGAAGATCAAAATCAATGTACACTATTTCTTTATCATTTTAGTAGCTTTGCTCATCTCCTACATTCCAACCATATTGAATAAAATCAGGGAGTGGCTTTTGTTTCTGGGTTATATCCAGATTGGATTCGCCTACATAATGCCGTTGATATTAATTCTTCTGCTGCTATGGCAGCGGCGCAAAAAGGCAGCGTGATGAGATATGTTAAAAAAATGTACATGCTTGCTCCTCCTACTGTGTATCATCCCTATTTTCGGCTGCGGGGATCAACGCATTTTGGAAGATCTGGGATTCATCCAAACGACCAGCTATGATATGCTCCCAAATGGCGAGTTAAGCTTCTCGGTCTCCATACCCCAAGCGGATCCGGAGACTTCCGCTAAGCGCGAAGTGCTGACAGCAACAGCCAAGAGCAGTAAGGAAGCAAGAATGATCATGTCCAGACAAACGGGGATGTTGCTGGTGAGCGGACAATTGCGTAATGTGCTGTTTGGTATTTCGTTGGCGGAAAACGGACTGCACGGTCATCTGGATACCTTGTTTCGGGATCCTTCCATTTCATCACAGGTAAAAGTGAGTGTCGTTGATGGTAATGCAGGTGAACTGTTGATCGATGATTACAAGCAGCATCCGCGTACAGGTCGATATATCGATATGCTGCTTGAGAAGGAAGCATTCGGGCAGACCATTCCAAAGGTCACGTTATTTAATTTCGCCAGGGATTTTTTTGATCAAGGCGTAGATCCTGTTGCTCCGATTATTAAGAAGCATGGGAACAATTACATCACGACGAATGGCATCGCCTTGTTTAGAGACGATCGTTATGTTACGAAGATCGAACCTCAGGACGCATTGGTTTTCGCTTTACTAAAAAGCAAATTCAGAGAAGGCCAAATTAATATTGATCTGACGGAGATTAACGGCAAGAAGGAAAACGTCATGTTCAGTTCATTGATCAGCACACGAAAAGTCAAGGTTACCCGCGGAGTTCAAGGCGTTGAGAAGGTTACATTTCATGTGAAGGTAACCGGCTCTGTTCTGGAATACATCGGCGATGCCAAGTTAAACAACGACCAGGAACGGCATGAGTTAGAGCAGCGAATCAGTCAATATATTTCAAAAAAAGGCGATGCCATGATTGCGTTGATGAAAAAACATCAGGTGGATAATCTCGGAATCGGCAGTCATGTTCGTAATCGGGTTGGCTATGAACAATGGAAAAAGATGAACTGGCGGAAAGAGCTTCAAAAGCTCCCGGTGGAATGCTCGATTGAAGCGCATATTAAAGATTACGGCAAGTTTCGATAATATGGGAATGGGCAGTGTCACTACCTTTGTTGGGTGAGGACCGGGCCTCCTACGGGAATACTGAATAATTGTGCTTTTCGGGGTATGGAATTAGCAGCAGATCAACATAAAAACCATGAGCTGCTTGGTATGCGGCTCATGGTTTTGCTTCTAAACGGTTATACATCTCCATGGTTTACTTCTCAATCAGATGTTTCTTAGCAGCGCATGCGAGCATGCCGTCTGAAGATCCCTCCAGCAGCGATTGATTTCGGTGTCTTCCATCGCAGCGGATAAACCCAACAGTGGGAACACCTGCTGGCCGCAGGATAATGCTGTTTGGGCTGCTGCTACGCTTCGGGTGGTTACCTCTGCTTCTGTTGCATTCAATAATCCACCGTTACTCAGCAGCTCCTCCCATGAGCCCTCCACCGTCTCATAAAAATCCGAAACGGATTGCTCCAACATTGCTTTACGCTCCTCCAGCTTGCCGATCACATGAGAAGAGCTCCCTTTCTGTGCCGCAAGTGATTCTGCTGCTTCAAGGAAATGCTCGGCGATGCCAACGGCGACTCCAGCGAAAGATACTTGGGCAAACGGAAGGAAGGGATATTGATAGATTGTTTCGTTCTCATACCCTTGGGTTTCCGTAAGGGAGAACGTCATCTCCACCGGCACGAACGCATCCACAGCGGATATCGTATGACTCGCCGTTGCCCGCAGCCCGAAGGCATTCCAATCCTCCAGAATCTCGATTTGATCAGGATTCAGGATAAAGGATCGAATATGGGGCTCGTCCTGACCTGTAGCCGGTACGTCAGCTGCATCTTGTACCGTGGAACCCTGTTCAATAACTGCATTGGCTGTAAAGGTCGTTGCATAGGTAGAACCGCTGCAATACTTCCAGCTGCCGTTCACAATATATCCGCCGTCCACCTGTCTTGCCGTACCAGTCGGCATCCCGCTGCCCGCAATCACCGCTTCTCGATGCGCGAATACGCGGCGGCTCACTTCCTGGCTCATCAGTGCCGCGAAGAATCCTCCACCTGCTCCAATTGTAACCAGCCATCCCAGGTTACCGTCGATCCTGGCACTCTCCTGAAAAATGCGTGCAGCCTCCGGCAGAGAGGTCATTCGTCCTTCAAGCTCATCGGGCACAAATAAATGAAATAAACGATGATCGTATATAGTTGCCAGCACTTCGGGCGTAACTTGACGATGCTTGTCCATCCCAAGCGCTTGTTCTCTTATAGTTTGAATCTGCTGCTCCGTAAATAACATGTCTCCACCGCTTTCCACTTTCATTTCTCTGTCTGAATGATATAACGATTCCAACCTTGTACGAATGTGCTTAATTTATTCTTTCGGAGCCGTTTCATCGATCTGGGTTAACACCTTCTCCAGGGAACCCATGAAGGACACACGTTGTTCCTGATGATGTTGATACGTGCTCAACAGGCTATCGATTTGAGTTTGTATGCTGCTCCTAAATGCTTCCGGGTTGGTGGAAACAGATGATCCCAGTCCCTCTGCATCCAACTGGCGTAGTTCTTCCATGAGACCACTCTCCGCATGATTAATTTCCATCATCTCAAGCAGCAGCGACTTCAGCTTTACGACCTTGGCCAGGCGCTGTTCATGGGTCCACTGCTCCTCGGGAGTTGATGTATCTACAAGAGAGATACTGTAGTTTCGCATCGCTGTCAGCTCGCCGTTATAGGTTAAAGCCCCTTCCTGAATCAGATGCCGGACCCGATACTCGATGAAAGAGTCGGAAACGGTTAAATCACTCATTCCGATCACCTCGCCAATAATGCGGGCTGATTTCTTGAAGAACCCGTGTCTAGCCTCAAGGCGATATGCGGCTTGCAGTATATCTGCATCATAGTAAGATTCAGGAACGGTGCGTAACTCCTCGCCTTGAAGCACGCGCAGGAACCCATCATCGCTTACGAGACGCTGCCAATCCGCACGATAGCCAGCCTGATCTTGCGGCGACAATGGAACATGCTCCTCAGATGTGTCCATCACGATCTGAAGTTTTTCCGAAGCCATCTCAAACGTTCCTCGATACCAACTGTTTGGATTTTGCTGACGATGAATACTTGTCGCATTCACCAACCTAACATCGAGATGATCCGGTATCAGTGATAACAGCCTGCGCAGACCAAGTTGTTCCGAGGCGGAATCCCCTGCCCATATCAAGCATGGCAGCTCGTTCAGCTGCTGGGGCAAGGTCAGCCAAGCGAAGGCAGCTTGCAGCATCGTTAATTTTCTGTCATCCGCATGCGTAATGCTATATCGTTCCTGAAACCACTTATTTCGGATAGAGAACGAACGGGAGAAATCATGGTCCTTCGGGAGCGGTCCGATCATGAGGTCATCGTGCAATGTAACTACGATTTCTCCCGGTTTCGAGCGCAGCAGCATCTTTAACGACCCTGCCGTTGAATCATCGAACGCAATATGGACACGCGATACATTCCCGCGATGAATCGGGGATTCGTGCAGGTAGACTTCATTCCCCATTGCCCACTCTTTATCGAACAACTGGAGAAAGAGCTCGAGACTTTGATGCTTGCCATCTGCCAGCAGTCTTGCCGATTCCGTATTCATCTTGTCCTTTAGCTTCAGAAGCTTTTCATAGAAATGGTTAATGGCCGTGCTTTTGCCTTTTCGATATTCCTCTGGTGTCATTTGCTCCCGAAGAGGAATGAATGGATCATACATGCTTTGTCCCTTCCATCCGGAATAAGCAAATGTACGGGCAATACCGATTGCGCCAATCGCATCCAGACGATCTGCATCCTGTACAATTTGCCCTTCCAATGTACGCATGGCGTTCCCCGTGCCCCCAGAGAAAGACATCGTGCTGATAATCTCCAACACGGTTTCCTGGTCAGATGCTTCCACACCGGCTTGCTGCAACCACTGCTGAACCCGCTCGTAACCTGCTTCCTTTGATTCATTCAGCTTCTCGTCAGCTACGTCATGGAGATATGCTGACAATTCACATATGTATGGATTCGCGCCTTCAAGATACGCCAGGAGTCGGGCGATTCGGGTGACACGCTGCACATGCCACCAATCATGACCGCTTGCATCCCTTTCGTGCACTGTGCGCGCAAAATCTTGAGCTTTCTGAATAATATGACTATGAGTTGATTTCATTTGATTCAATTTCCCCCATCCCAGCTTCCTGCTTCTAAGCTCTATTATTCCTGATTTACTATAACGTCGCAACTTAGAGGATGTTATAAGCGAGTTGTATCCGCCTTACGCATGTGGGCATACGATAAACAGAATTGTGTTAAAGATATCCGTTTTGTAACAACTAAGATGAATACAGTAAGGAGCTGAACGGTCATGCTGGTGTTTATTCTTCCAGGTTTATATCCTCATTTAAGCGTAAATACCGCGTCCTCGGTTCAACGTGTATTTTCATATGCCCAATCTATAGTGATCCCTAGCGAAGAAGAGGCTGCAGCGATCATGAATGAGACGCTATCCCTGGAGACTGATCCGTGGTTCGTGACCCTCTATGCGGGAGATTCTGTTCAGCCACATGCAAACAAAGAAATCGAACGATGGCTTAGTACATGCAGTGACCGCTCAGCCGGCTGCATAATGAATCCCGTTTCTATTACAGGTCAACCGGCTCTATCCAACCACAGTCATCTTCCATCCTCCCCTTTTCCCCGTGGACCCCTGTTATGGCGCACGGAGATGGTCATGAATGGGCAGATACCGGGTTTTACGACAAAAGAGCAGCTGCCATTCCAGAAGTACGTGTTGATCGATAAACAGATCCAGCTGTCCACCCGATATGAATGGACGGAAGTTGATTCCGATGGGATCCTATACCATCAACGCGCTGCCCCTGCTTGGATGAGGGAAGCTGAGGAATGGAACGCAATCTCCCCGCTTCTCCATGCTTCATCCCGTGTTCAGTATATAGATGAAAGACAAAACTCTCCAATAGTTACCATTGCTCTATGCACATATAACGACGGTGAATACTTGCCATGGGCTATTCGCTCCGTATTATCACAGACGATCACAGCTTGGGAGCTGATCATTGTCGATGACGGTTCAAGTGATGATACTTCAAGTATTCTGGCGAGACTCCCTGTTGATTCAAGAATAAATACAGTGAGACAAAATCAAAACCTGGGTAAAGCTCATGCCCTGAACAGAGCACTTCAAATGGCGAGGGGTTCCTGGTTTCTTGAGTTGGATGCCGATGATTGGATGTCACCTGATTGTCTGGAAGTCCTTCTACATGAAGCATGCAAGGAGCGGAATGTTGGTGTATTCTATGCGAATCATGTTGAATGGCTCGAGCGGATGAATAAACAGCTCCTTTACCAGGGTATCAGAACTGGACCATCCCATTTCTCCTCCAGGCGACTCCTCGCTGAAGCCGTTGCAGTCGCCCCAAGAATGTTCAACGTCTCTATACTCAAGCAGGTAGGAGGTTGGAACACCATGGTCCCTTTCGAAGGACGTCTATACGAAGATATCGAGATGTTATCCAAGGTTTCCTGCTTCCATCCGGTTCATCATGTTCCTCAACCGCTCTATCATAGAAGGTTAAGAAGCTCCAGCATGACACATCGGCATCTTAATTACTATGAGAAATGGAAGAACGCCATGAGCGACATATTGAATTAGATTTATTGAAATAGATCTTGTAAAGTTCACCATTCGAGAAATCACTGAGGAAGTATACGGACTAACGATATATTATCGTTAATTATGGTAACCTGTCTTGATGTTGGCAAATAATTTGAGCTTACTACCTGTACCGTGATCAATCCGGCTGTAGCTGATAATAATTGTCCTTGAAGGAACTGATTGGCCTGGATTACCTCTACCGTCCTACCAAGGAAAGTTGCCAGTATCTCCGAAAAATCCATCCTCTCTTCCCTCCCTATTTATCATTATTCAATGGATAAAATACCACGCTGCGGTATAATGGCAATGCTTCCGTTAGGCTCCGAGATTTGAATATAATCTTCTCCAATAGATACCAATGTACCGAAAATTGGACCTGCTGGAGTTTCGATCGTTATACGTGTATTAAGTCGCGACCTTAAATAGGCAATGACATTACCTCGCGCCCCATAGCTGCTTTCTACTTGCCTCTGAAGTGTATTTACCCGCATGGTAAGTCGTCTGAGCTGTAATTTGATCTGAGAAATGCTCTTAATCAGTCTCCAGCGCAACCTATTCAGCTTGCCCAATACCGGGATAGACTTTTTAGCATGCTTATGTTTTCTCTTACCTTTAATGACCTTGCAATCGTTTGGATGGCTTCGGTTCCAATATCTCCTCACGCTAGCGGCCTCCCTCCATGTAGTCACTGGTACAATATGTATAAATCATAACAATGGAAACTCAAATAGCCAAAGATAAGAAAACCGCCTACAGCATAGATCTATACATCCTCCTCCAAGATATTTGAATGCTGGAACCATACACACTCATTTTGATAAATCCAATGTCAAATGGTGTTCTACCCATACAGATACTGTGGGTGATTCATACTTTGTTAAAGAGACAATCACACACGAGAGAGGAGGCTACTCTTGAATAAAATCACGAACAACCGGCGCAGATCTTTGACGATTCGCACCAGTCCCCATCAGATCAAGCTTCGGAAATCAAACCATAAATTGAACAAGAAGAAACGTTTGGTTCACTCGGTACCTCTGGTATCCCTATCACAATCAACTCATCAACAATCCACTGACCCGTTTCAATCCACGTCTGCTCCTAAATCGTTTGCGCCTCCGGTATCGGAGGTTATCATCCCAACGAAAGCTCCCCTATACGATATTATTCGTTTTCCTGTCATTGACTGGCAGTTCCGATGGCAACGTCCACAGCAATTATCAGAACAATTCGCTCAACAGGGGCATCGTGTCTTCTATGTAACAACAGAGATCATTGGTTTACGCAAGGAAGAGGCTTCCCAAGAAGAGGTAAGCCGCTTCGTCACCATCAAGAACATCGATCGAAACGTATGGCTCGTTACTCTGTGCGCGAATCAGCCTCTAAATCTATATAAAGATAAGATGAATCATTGGGATATCCAATACCTGAAATGGTCTATTGAGCACGTACGAGCCAAATTTGGCATATCCCAATTGGTATCCATTGTTGATTTACCATTCTGGACACCACTTGTTATGGCAATGGAGCAACATCATATCGTTTATGATTGCATGGATCATCATGCGGGCTTCTCGACAAATGAGCCTGAAATGCTTCAGCAGGAGGAACGCCTGCTTCGGGAGGCCGGTCTTGTCGTAACGTCCTCTCAGCACTTGTATGATTGGGCAACAGAATATAACCCAACCACCGTTCTTATCCGCAACGCAGCAGATATTACTCACTTTTCGATGCCGCCCGAAGAACCTTTGACGGAGCTTGAGTCCATAGAGCAGCCGATAATCGGTTACTATGGAGCGATTTCCGACTGGTTCGATATACGTCTAATCGAAACAGTGGCTAGAAATCGACCGGAATGGACATTTGTTCTGATCGGACACACTTTTGGTTGTGATACCTCTCAGATCGAGAAGCTGGGCAACGTAATATTTTTAGGCGAAAAGCCCTATCATGAGCTTCCGAGCTATTTGCATCGATTCCAAGTTGCGTTAATTCCTTTCATGAAGAATATGCTTACAAAGGCTACAAATCCTGTTAAACTTTACGAATATCTAGCTGCAGGAAAACCTGTCGTATCTACCCACCTTCCAGAGGTTGAAGCCATTGCTTCCGAAATCGTCTCCATAGCACATACTCCGGAGGAATTCGAGCAGGCGATTCAAGAAGCGCTTCAGAACAACGGTACGGAGTTGATCAAACGCAGGCAAGATTTCGTCCGGCATAATAACTGGGTTCAAAGATACAAGGTTTTGAACGAATACATTATCCAGCATCTGTTTCCCAAGGTTAGCGTTATTATTGTTGTTCATAATAAATGGTCTTACACTGAGCAATGTCTTCGCAGTCTGTTTCATAAGGGGCATTATCCTAACCTGGAAGTTGTTATTGTTGATAATGCCTCAACGGATCAAACTTCTCTTCAACTTAAAACACTTAGCAACCCGTTAATTAAAGTTATATCGTCTCCTGATAATCTTGGTTTTGCCGCAGGCAACACACTTGGATGCCAGGAGTCAACAGGCCAGTATATGATTCTGCTAAACAACGATACAATCGTACCAGATGGCAGTTGGATTTCCAGATTGCTTCGGCCATTTCACGAAGACCCGCAAATCGGAATGACGGGTCCCATGTCCAATTATGTGGGTAATGATCAAGCGCTTGATCATTTCATAGGCGACACAGTATACGGAGCCGATGCTCATTGGTTACATGATTTTTATGAACTGTACCGTCAGAAAATCAGATATACCGATTTACTTGGATTTTTCTGTGTGGCTATAAAACGGAGTGTATGGGAACAAGTTGGGTCTCTTGATCCAGCCTATGGAATTGGCATGTTCGAGGATGATGATTACTGTGAGCGTGTCCGACAGGCAGGATACCGTCTAGCTATCGTTGAGGATGCTTTTGTATATCATTACGGCAGTGCCACCATTAAAGAATTGAGGCCGCAGGTATACGAATCCTTATGGAATGATAATAAGGCATACTATGAACAGAAATGGAACAAATCTTGGAGAACACCGAAAGGTCCGCACAGCATCTTTCATTTAGCGGATCAGCCAGAGGATATTGCGAGTCGAGTCCGAGAAACAGGAAAGCAGTTCGCATTGGTTCTGGGCGAAAAAATATGGGAGACAAATTCAAGACGATGGCAGAAAATCGTCAAGGGATTGACTGAGGATGAAAATCTGTATGTCATCGTATATACACATGTATATCACGGCAACCAAGTAATTGGCACGCGCAAAGCGGGGCCTCAACTGTATTTCACAAACCGAATCGATTTATTCTCACAAGTCACATTTGATCATGTGCTGTACTGCGGTTCAACCGACATTTTCCCACACCTGTATTCCGATCATTTTGTCGCAGATTCGCTTTGTTATCACGATCATCAGCTAATAGCGCTTTTATCCCACTTACCCGATATCGATGTTTTGAAGGACGCACAAGTGACTCAAATTGTCCGCAATATCATCTCGTTCACAAAAAATATATCGACTGTATAGTTAAATATAATTTGAAACCTATAACGAAAATTAAAAGCCCCCCATGAATTTCTGAAGCTGGCTCAGAAGCTAGTTCAGAAACATGGTTAGGGGCTTTTTAGTTTGAATGAGGCTCGAATCCAATAGCCTTCAAGTGACGCCGAACCACTTCAGGATGTTGACCTTGAAACGGCGCTGTGGCAATCTCGTATTCGGAATGCTGGTAACTCCAATCTGGCATACCTTCGTTTTCGAGTAAATTAACGTCTCTTCTTCGATTATCATTAAATTTGATCTTTCTTCCTAAGGCGTAATGGTAGTGGTATATAAACACATCACTTCGCCCTCTTGGAATACTCCATATACTCTGGCCCTCGGCCGCCTCTAGCGTACAATGATGTTTCTCGTTACGATAACGGATTCCTTTATTCGCCCTCCACATCCTCGTTATATCATTGGACCATCGCTCATCGCCTGGACTGTTAATTCGAATTGTCCACGGATCTCCCCAGAAATTGACGAACGGGAACTGGTATATATCCACCTCTTTATTGCCCATAAGTTGCGGCAGTACCTCCTTAAAACGATCATCCATTAGTTCATCGATATCCAAGTTCATGATCCAGTCTCCTTGAGCTTGATCAATCAGAAAATTACGTACTAAGGATTCATTCCAATCCTCGGTGTACGGCATCCCGATCTGTTGGAAACGGAATAGCCGGATCGAACAAAGATTCTGTAACCGTTCAATATGCTTCAAAGTGCCATCTGTGCTTCCTCCATCCACTATAATTATTTCATTAGCAAAACGACTAACGCTTTCAATATATAAAGGAACGAACGTTTCTTCATTCAATACTGGTACAATCACCGACAGTTTCATAGACAACCTCTCCTTCTCCATTTAGGCCTTTATTCTTAAGGAATCAGTTTGCGCATAGATTGAACATGTCCCCTTGCCTCTTTGTACTTTTTAAACAAGGCATAGTTGGTTTCATAATGGGGATTTCCTTCGGGTCCAACAAATGGGTGCCAGAAGTGCACCATTTCCCCGTCCAGTCGTACGTGAGTTCCGATAAGGGTGTCCAATGCGTATGCGAAGGCTTCATCCTCTCCCCCCCAGCCGATAAACCGTTCATCATATCCCCCGACTGCTTCAAACGCATTTCGTTGTAATACATTCAATCCTCCAAAATAATAAGCGCTGTTCTCATCTCGATTTCCCAGCTCCGTAGAGATCGGCCAACCAGGTGTTTGAGCCAGGACTAGCTGTGAAGCGTCCTCTGGCAGCCGTAAAATACGGCTGAATGGAATAACCCATTGATAGTCATTCACATAAGATATAGATTCCAGCACGAGATTTGGATCATATACAATATCGCAATCTGCGATAATGAACTTATTTCTGGTTGCTTGACAGGCTGCACAGTTAATGGCCTTTGACCTGCTGAATGGATTACCAGAGACTTTTCCGATACATATTTCTATACTCGGCATCGACCGTGTGTAGAAATCCAATACCCACCTGAATGCAGCATCCCTCGGCCCGTCATTATCCGACTGGTAGGGAATCAGAACGGAAACTTGGTCAAACATCGTCTCTTCCTCCTCACCGACATGTCTGCGCTATTTTTGAAACAAAACCGTGAGCCATCGGCTCATCGCATGCTCAATGCCCCAGCCTGATTCTATTTGTCTCCTGCATTGCCGTCCAATTTCTTGAAGCTCTACCAAGTGATTCAACCAATGTCTAATCGAGCGTATAAAATCATCAGGATCGTCACTATCCAGAATCAAAGCATAAGCATTCGGGTGAGCTGCGTTCTTTACATTACCAACATTCGTGGAAAGAACCGGTACCCCGCAAGCATACGCTTCCAGCGCCGTTGCTCCACTTCCTTCGTTGGCCCCCGTGATCAACAACAAATCCAGCTTATGATAAAAATTCGGCATATCCTCATAGGTATAGGACCTAGAGGTTTCTATAAAAGTGACCCGTTCCTCATTCTTGAAATGTTCTTTAATTCGCATGTACAATGTGTTGTAATTTTTAGAGATTTTCGAGGGATCTCCAGCCCATCCAATAATGAATGAAGTGTTGTTTAATCGAGCTGTAGGCGATGGTTGAAACAACTTGTCATCCACGAAATGACCTATATATTCAACAGATGCGTTCGGAGCTACGGCCTGCAAGGTTAAAGCCAGCCTCTGATTTATGGCGCCTATCTTACCAATTTTAGGAATAACCAATCTAAGAAAGTCAGGATCTGGAATAAGTTCATCCACCCATTCTCGAAAGATTTCATAATGCTGACTGAAATAATAGTAGGAAACGGCTACTGCTGAATCGATCCGTACATTCTTGAAGATACAATAAGCTGCAATGCCAAGACACATGGCAGATATGTGTTCATATTGGTGATTTAACGCCCCACTGCTCTTATGCGCCAGATACAGATCCAATTCACTCATAGACATTAGGTCCAGAGATGGATGGTACTGCTGTATAACTTTGGCATTTTTGCCGAGGATCCACCAGTCTACATCATAGATCAGCAAGTGCCTTCCCATAGTTTTGTCCCCCTTACTCACTCCTAACAGATTATATTCGATTTCTTCCCAACAAGTTTGCGAGATAACATAAAATGATGAAACCGTCTATCATTAACAATAAAAAGCTGCCTTTAGTGTAGAAAGCATCTACATCTAAAGGCAGCAATTAAAATTCATTTATATCTGACTGATAACTACAGTCTTTTATCCACGATATGCTTGTTCTCTTTCAGCTCTTTAATGTCCTTTCGCAGCATTCTCATTTCTTGGAGCATGGCATCCATTCTTATGATGATTTTCGATGAATTGATGGCGAAACGAATGACAATAATGGCAACAATGATACTTAACACAGTCATAAAAATCCCAACAAACTCCATGAATATGAACCTCCGTTATATATGCTGAAAGAAGCCCTTGAGCAAACCTTGCATCATCGCAAAGACCAGCTCGGAGTCCTGCAGCTCGTTCTCCTTAATCCGGTGCAGGCATTCCGTTACACTCATTCTTACTACGTCAATGCGCTCGTATCCCTCGAGCTGTTGATCCGCTTGATTTATCACCTCATCGGTATAATAAACATGGGCGATTTCATTGCATCTCCAGGACGCCGGATACAGCTTGCCCAGATAATGAAGTTTGCCGCATGTGCAGCCCGTTTCTTCCAGCATCTCTCGGCGTGCTGCCGATTCCAGGTCCTCCTCCTCGAATACGCCACCGCCGGGTAACTGAATGACGTAGTCATCCACGGCGGCGCGATATTGACGGATTAGCAGCAGTTGATCGCCATGCTTAGCCAGAACAACAACAGACACATGATCCTCTTTGGTATAATACACTTTACCTGACGCTTCCTCGTAAATCGAAATTCCGTTATGACGGATCAACAAATTGGTATTATCCATGTAGGCAGGAGCTCCTTAACAATATGATAGATTTTAGACCTCGAATTCATCTTTGAGGATGGAGAATAAATAGGAATCATGGTAAGCACCTTTAAACCATAGGTGCTGCCGAAGATGCCCTTCCTGCTTCATTCCGATATGGCGCATGACCGCAGCTGACCCGATATTTCCCGGCCTGCAGGTGGCGTAGATCCGATGAACTCCCAGCTCCTTAAAACCAAAACGGCACATGACGCTAGCAGCTTCCGTTGCATAGCCCTGTCGCCAATAGGCGGAATTCAAGCAGTACCCAAGCTCTGCATTCGTCTTGGATCGGTGAAGACCCACACCCCCGATTAAATGGCCACTATCTTTCAGCACGATCGCAAGTTCAAAGCTGTCTCGAGGGCTCTGCTCTTTCATTTGGCGGATTTCCGTTAAATATGCTAAGGTATCCTCTTCCCTGTTCGGTCCCCACATCGTATACTCGGTCACTAATGGGTCCGAGGCGTAGGCATGAATACTAGCAAAATCCTCCTCCTGAAAATCCCGAATCACCAGTCTTGTTGACTCTATCTGCAAATGTACTCACTCCTTGAAATAATTTCATAACAACACGGTCATTTTTTCCTGATTATACCATACCCTAAGTTTTGGAAGACAAAAAGAAGCCTGGGCATCTTATCGCCCAAGCTTCATACAGCATTCTTTTTTAGGATACACCGTCCAGTTTCTCTTCACTGCCGTGTGTACTAAATTTATGAAGATAACGGGAAAGCACGCCATGTCTCGGAGAGAACAGGAAGCTGATAATAAATACAATTCCGGTGGCAAACGCCATAGATCCTGAGATGGAGGTGTCCAGCCATAACGCGACATAGTAACCCATGATTGCAGAAATGACGCCGAATGCTCCGCTTAACACCAGCATGATGGAGAGTTTATCCGTCCATAGATAGGCCGCGGCGGCAGGTGTTATAAGCATAGCCACCACCATGATCGCTCCTACGGCATCAAACGATGCAACCGTTGTGATGGAGAGCAGCGACATAAATACATAGTGCATGAGTACGACAGGAATGCCAATACTGGCCGCCAAAGCCGGATCAAAGGACGTAATCTTCCATTCCTTGTAGAACGCCAGGATGACGATAAGTACGACCATGAGCACGGCTGCCAGCATAAAGGTAGCCTTTGGCACATCTCCTAACAGAGGAACGTGCATTAATTCCCAAGGCACAAACGTAATCTCGCCCATGAGGGCATGCTTGGTATCCAGATGCGCATTGCCAACCTGAGTTGCAATCAGGATAACGCCAATTGCAAACAAGGTTGTGAATACAACCCCGATAGATGCATCCTGCTGAACGCCCCGGGAATGAAACCATTGAACGAGGACCGCTGTCAGCAATCCGGCAATAATCGCACCGATCAGCATATGAGGTCCGCTTAGTTCTCTTGTGACGATAAACGCCGTTACGATCCCAAGCAGCACAGTATGACTGATAGCATCAGCCATCATCGCCATTCTGCGCAATATCAGGAACACGCCAATGATACCGCAAGACAATCCGACGAGAGAGGCCGTAAGCAATATCCATCCTGTGTAGGTCATTGATTGCCCCCCCTTTCGGACAGCCGGGGACTTAAAACAGGTTGGTTATTGGAGTCCATATGTTCTTTTTTCTGAGAGCGGAGCTGCAGTGCCTGGATCAGCAACCCCTTCTCAGCACCGAAGATCAGGGAAACCGTGAACAACACGGAAGAGGCTACAACGATAAACGGCCCTGTTGGCCATCCTTTCCCCATTGTGCTGACCAGGGTACCGACAAACCCGGAGCCGCCTCCAAATATAGCTGACAAAATAACCATCATTTTGAAGGATTGAGTCCAATATCTTGCGCTGACGGAAGGTATGATTAGCATGGCTGCCATCAGAATGACGCCGACAGCCTGAATGCCAATGACGATGACGAGAACGAGCACCCCCATATAGAGGGTATTCATCACACGGCTATTCAACCCTAATCCCCGGGCAAAATCGGGATCAAACAGAAACAGCTTCCATTCCTTAAAGCCAATCGAGACAACCAGAATAACTAAAGCAGCCAGGATGAGCATCGTAAAAACATCCTTACGAACCATGGAAGCAGCCTGGCCGAAAATAAAGTTATCCAGTCCGCTCTGATTCCCGCCCGCTGTACGGTTCACAATCGTAAGCAGCATAATGCCCAATCCGAAAAATACGGATAGAATCATGCCCATGGCCGTATCTTCCTTAATACGGCTGGAGGTACGTATCCACTGGATCATCCAGGCCCCGATTAATGCGCTGGCAGCAGCCCCGAGTATCATCACCAGCAGATTCTTGCTTCCCGTCAATGCAAAAGCAACCACCACACCGGGAAGAGCCGCATGAGACAGCGCGTCACTCATCAAGCTTTGCCGCTTCCAATAGGCGAGACAGCCAATCATGCCAGCTGCCATGCCCAGGATTAACGTGCTCAACAGCACCCACTGCGTGTTTGGAGACAATAATGAATTTAGCATGCGTTACGCCTCCTTCATCCAGCGAAGCGAACCGCCGTAGGCGCGGTATACATGTTCCTTCGTGAATACGTCTTCCGTCTTCCCATGCGCAATGACCGTACGGTTCAGGAGCAGCACATGGTCGAAATAATCCTCAACCGTCTGGAGATCATGGTGGACCACCATTACGGTTTTACCGGCCATTTTCAGATCCTTCAGCGTGGTCATAATGGCCCGCTCGGTTGCCGCATCAACTCCGGCTAGCGGCTCATCCATGAAATAGAGGTCGGCATCCTGGACAAGCGCCCTAGCGAGGAATACGCGCTGTTGCTGTCCACCGGAGAGCTGGCTGATCTGCCGGTCGGCAAAGTCCGCCATGCCCATTTGATCCAGCGATGCCATCGCTTTTTCCTTATGGCTCTTATTCGGTCGCTTCAGCCAGCCCACCCGGCCGTATAAACCCATCATGACAACATCCAGTGCATCGGTCGGGAAATCCCAGTCCACGGATCCGCGCTGCGGCACATAACCGACACGAGTCTTGGTTTTGCTTAAGCTTGATCCAAAAAATGAGACACTACCGGACAGCTTGGGGTGAAGCTCCAGCATGACCTTTAACAGCGTTGATTTACCGGCGCCGTTTGGCCCGACAATGCTTGTTAAAGAGCCTTGTTCCACTTTAAAGGAGACATGGTGAAGCACTTTATTTTTACGATAGGATGCATTGAGGTCTTGAACTTGAAGTACAGACATTTTATTCACCACTTTCTGTTAATGCATGATAGATTGTTTCAACGTTATGACGATACATTCCGATATAAGTCCCTTCCGTTGTTCCCGCTTCGCCCATGGCATCGGAGAAGAGCTCTCCTCCGAGCTTTAAATCCAACCCTTTCTTGGCAGCACCTTCAATGACGGCATTAATCGAAGCCGGATTGACACTGCTCTCGACGAATACGGCAGGCACCTTGTGCTGCAGCAGAATATCGATCGTTCCGTTAATATCCGAGAGGCCGATTTCATCCTCCGTACTGAGCCCCTGCAGTCCAACTACCTCCAACCCATGCAAGCGGCCGAAATATCCAAAGGCATCATGAGCGGTTACCATGACCCGCTGCTTTTCCGGAATCTGACTCAACTTATCCTTGGCCTCGGCTTTCAATTCATCCAACTGGGCAAAATACTTCTGCTTGTTCTCTTCAAAATAATCGGCGTCATCCGGGGACAGCGACTTCAGCTTCTCTACCGCGGAATCGAGCGACGCTTTCCACAGATCGATGTCAAACCACACATGGGGATCGATGGCCTGCGTATCATCCTGCAGCAATTGATCCTTCGGGATGGCATCCGCAATCGCCAGTACAGGTTTGTTCTTACCGATCTGCTCGAATATTTCCGTCATGTTGCCTTCGAGATGAAGCCCGCTATAGAAAATAACATCACCACTATCCAATTTCTTGATATCGCCTTGGGTCGCATTATATAAATGCGGATCGACGCCAGGTCCCATCAAGCTTAGTACCTCGACCCGATCTCCTCCGATAACGGAGATGGGTTCCGCAATCTGTCCAATGGTTGTAACCACGCGAATTTTCTTATCCCCCTGTTCACCCGCTGCTCCGTCCTGCTTCACTTCTCCCGAAGCGCACGCGGATAACACCAGCAGCAAACTCAGAATGGCGGCCGCCCCTATAAATATCCTGCTTCTACTAGTCCTCTTGTTCTTCATCTTCTTCTCCTCCACTCCACATTAATAATGAGTTTGCTTAATCCTTAGACGATCTTGGACATCTCAAGCCTCGTCCTGCCATGAACCAATTATTTTGCTCTAATGCAACTTTAATTCCTATGTACAAAAAATAATCCATCTTCAGGTTTTTGTCAATGCAATTTTATGAATTCGTACATCTCATTCTGTTGGGCACCTCCATTTCCTCTTGATTTTATTGATAATATACGTACATCCAAAGCTTGTTTTTCATTAAGGCAACATATTTAGCTATATATAAAATATTTTTTTGGTTTGATTTTGTGTTATCTTAAAAACACAAAAAGACGACTTCTCCATTAGAGAAATCGTCTCTTTTTTCTATATCTGGGTATCGTTATATTCCAGCTCTCACTAAAACTCTACACCACGCACTTTTGAATAAACCTTCAAATGTGAAAATCCGCCACAATCCCTCAGCATCACATTTCTCAGCGTACCTTCTAATGTAAACCCGCAGCTTTCCGCAACCTTAATGACCAGATCGCTGCGCTCCATAAACTACAGACGAGCCGTTCGCACGTAAGCTTCAGATTCAGACACAGCGGGAATGCTTCTTGCAAACGGAAGCCAGGGTTTAAGCCCCTCTACACTTTCAAGTATGGCTTCATTGATATGCTCTCCGCCACCCCACTCCGGTGCACGGATAATAAGCCGTTCCGTCTCAAATCTGTCTGGAAAGGACAATAAGATCGGATTTGTTATGGTGTGTTCATGCCGTCTATCTCCTGTCCATCTACTTGTTATCCAAAAAATCGGATATGCGAAAATTTGGTTTTGATTCGATCGAGTTTCTTCTTAGCTGAGCTGCGATGATCAGGCAATAACTTCACATTTGCCAAAGCGCCAATCGTCTCTACAACCTGGTCGATCGATAAGCGATCTGTGTCGATATGATGCTGGAACAATTCATTCGAGAACCCGCTGATACACCGGTCAATTTGTTGTGCGGCCCATGAATTCGAACCTTCCCCTCTGCTTCGCAGTCGTCTAAGGAGTACTTCCTTGGACGCACACAATGTAAAATGCTGGACGACCACGCCATCACGTCTCAAATTACCAACGATTTCATCGAAATATTCCGCGTTCGTTATCGTCATCGGAGTTATGATCAATTGATCCGATTCCTGGTCCAAATACTTAAACATGGAGTAATTAAACTCCCTCCACATCGGATAATGCTGGAAGTCATCGCGTTTGGCATCCCTCGGCACATTATCGCGAATGAAGTAACCTGCATTCTCCGGATCGTACACGTATGAGTTCGGGATTCTTCGCTGAAGCTCATGCGCAGCCTGGGTCTTACCCGAACCGAATGCGCCGTTAACCCATATAATCATAGATGAATCCCCCTTCTTAACAGGGCAATCTTTTATAAATCCCTTTAATGATACCGTCCTCATATCCGAGGGATTGATAGAATTTATGACTATCAGCCATCTTACTCCCAGTAACGACTAATCCTTCCTAAGGAAATCTGGCATACGAGTCAATGTCTTTCCGTGATCGCGGACAAAACCGTATTGTTCGTACAGACCATGGGCATCCCGCGTAGACAATATACCGAATAAATTTCGGTAATCCTCGTGGGTGGTAATCGTTTCGATTAATTTCTTCCCCACGCCAAGTCCACGATAAGCCTCATCCACAAACACATCACACAACCAATAGACGGTTGCGCCATCCGTCACCACGCGAGCAAAGCCGATCTGTCGGTTGTCGTAATATGCTCCAAAGCATGTAGAGCCTTCTAGCGATTTCTTGATTTTATCGTCAGAACGTTCGTTAGCCCAATAGCTTTGCCGCAAAAAATGTACAATGGCGTCCAAATCCAACAGCGAAGGTTCGCTGCTAATAAGGACCTGCTTCATGTCGATTCCTCTCATTACACCACCTAGTCCCTCTTCCCGGAGCCAAATGCAATCACATAGCCGTCCGGATCTTGAATTGCAAAATCCTTCCACACACCCCAGGCTGCTTCCATTAATACAGGCTCCTGTACCACTTCGGCACCTCTGGAGGTCAGTTCCTCATACAATTCATCCAATTCGTGGTGAGTATCCACGTATGCGTATGTATCCCATGGTGTCTCTTGATCCTTGCCTGCTGGATTCGGTGTGACATCTGTACTCGATTTCGCCTGGATCAGCTTGAATCCGAGCGAAAAATCATCCCTGACCGCCCAAACGTCATTCACTTCGCAGCCCAGCACTTCTTCATAGAACTGTTTGGAACGGGTAAGATCGGACACCAATCGAACTTGGACTGCGAATTGAATCTTGCTCATAAGATCATCTCCGACTATTTTTTATTCCATATTACAACCGTCCAGTTCGCATAACAAGAACTTTTCGTAGGCTTATATTTAAGGCTGTTCTTTTCCGTAATATTCTCGCAAAATAGGTGCGACTTTGTTCACGACATACCCGCTGCCACCCCGGCCTTCAACATGCTCTACCATCATCGCGAGCAGGAGCTTGGACTCCGTCGTGTCAAACGCAACGAACCAGCCGTTCTCCTGTCCTTTTTCGGCTTTACTGATTTTCAGTTCGGCAGTTCCCGTCTTGCCTGCAAGTTCAATACCTGAAATATCGACACCATGTCCGCTACCTTTGGGATCTTGAACCACATCAACGAGCATACTCTTGATGATCTCGGCAGTGTGCTTATCCAGCACCTCTTCCGTTTCCTTAGGCCTCTTCTCTTGCTCTGATGAATCCAGCACAGGCTGAATCAGCTCCCCGCCATTTATAAAGGGGGTATAAGCCAATGCCAAATGTAAAGGACTCATCAGCACTTCCCCTTGACCATATCCGGAATCCGCGAGTTGAATTTCGCTTTTTATCCCCTCATTGGCCAAGCTTGCTTCCGGGAATGGGAATTGAAGCGGCAGTCCCTCTTCGAAGCCGAACTTTACAGCTTCCTTCAAAAAAGCATCCGCACCGATCTCCAATGCTTCCTGCGCCAGATAGATGTTATCTGAATACACAAGAGCATCTCTCAGATTCAGGACAGGAACTTCCTTCACGCGAGTCACGTAATAATTCCCCCAGCTCGGATCTTTGGACCAACGCAAGCCGTGGATCTCCCTGGTTTTTCCAGGGGTAGTGATCCCAAGCTTCAGACCAACCGCAGCCGTGATCGGTTTAAATACCGAGCCCGGAGCATACAGCTTAGTAAAACGATTCAATAGCGGCTTATCCGGATTGTGATTCCATTCATCCCACTGCTCTGTCGATAATCCAACGATGAAAGCATTGGGATCATAGGACGGGCTGTTAACCAATGCCAAAATTTCTCCGGTCTTGGGGTTGATGGCCGCTGCGGTACCTGCATCCTCACGAAATGAAGCATATATGGATTGTTGAAGTTCTGCATCAATGGTTAAACGGATATCTTGACCATTTACCGCTTTCTTCTCGGCTACGATTTCTTTGACCTGACCCGAGGAATCCACGATCGATATCCGCTTACCGTCCCGGCCGCGCAAAATCTCATTATATACTTGCTCGGATCCTGATTTACCGATAAGTTCATTCGGCCCATAATGCGCCTCAGGCGCATTGGTCAAATCCTCCTTTGTCACTTGTCGGATATAGCCTGTTAGATGTGCTGCCGCCGCACCGTAAGGGTAGACTCGAGCACGCTCATTCTTCTTCACAACGCCTGCCAAATCACTATAATCCATTCTGCCCTGCCGCGCATTCAGGTTCAAGATGGGTACGAACAGATCGTCTTTCACCCATGCCGCATCCAGCTTTCGCTTTATAATCTCGGTCGATATTCCCAACCGTTCAGCCAACATAGCCAAGGTCTGTTCTCCATCGTCACCGAGCTTACCCGGAATAATACCGATGACCTCAATCTTGCCATTAATGGCCAGACCGTGACCATTACGATCCAAGATCTCGCCCCTGCTGGATGGTAACGTCTGCACATTCACTTTATCCAAGGCATCCATGGCCGGCAAAATCAAGGAAGGATGCCATACCATTCGCCAAGACAGGCTCTTAGCATTGGTTTGATTGTCCTCTTTTAAAAGCTCAAACGTACCTTTAGCCTGCACTCGACCTGCCGATGTTTCCAATTGGAGTTGGTAGGGATAGAACACTCGCTCATCCGTTGTTTCGCTTGCTTCCTTAGCCGTAAAGTCAGCCTTTATGGTGAGGTCTTCTGCTCCAATCCCTTCATAGATGGTCTGTAATCGCGTTGCAAATTCTTCCTTTGTCATCTCCTGTCTGGACTCCTGTGACAGCAGATCATACATCGATTCATAGCTGCCTTCTTCCCACCATTCAACATACTGTTTCGCAATCTCTTCTGGATCCGGTTCCTTGTTGCGGTCACAGCCCGTATGTATTAGCACTAAACTCAGGCACAAGAAGACCCATATCCATTTAAAATACATCGCTTCCACTCCTCAGATCCCATAATTAATCGTCATTACATCGTTCGCCTAACGATAAAAATGATCATGATCAGGACACATTCCATCCCAATCAACATGAACAATTTGGCATGCTGTTTCCAATGAAACGTTATCCCGGTTTCTATGAGCGCAACAGCAAGTAAGCTCCACAGAGAGACCTCCATAATCGGAATAAGGAGGATAACCCAGATGATGGCAGCGTTGCTCACCATCAATAATAAACATAAAATGATGGCAATGATCGGAGGGAGCAATTTCACCCTTGTCGATTTCTTCGCGCGATATGCCCACAGTTGAAACAATCCCATCCCCATAAGCGTAAATACATATTCATTACGTAAAAAAGAGTCCATCCTGATCCCTGCCTTCTCAATTAAAAACAATCTCTAACCAAAGCATGCTGTATTCTAGAGTATACTTATAGCGTATTGTTGTGAGAATGCATGTTATCCGGCTCTGTACCCGTACAGATCGATTGGAGGAATTACGAGATATGAAATACACCGACATTATAAAGTCAATTGAATGTCAAATACAGGGTGGACTATTGAAACCCGGCAGCAAGCTGCCATCCATCCGTGCTTTGACAGCATCCTATTCATGCAGCAAAAACACAGCCATACGGGCCTATGCAGAATTGGAAAAGAGACATATCATCTATGCTGTTCCCAAGAGTGGTTACTATATCGTTGAGGGCAGAGTAAACATAAACTGGTCGAATTCCATGGATCAAGTGATCGATTTCCGATCTGCGGGACCTGACAAAGCGATCATGCCCTACCGAGACTTTCAGCATTGCATGAACCAAGCGATTGAAATATATAAAGAAGAGTTGTTCACCTATTCCCAGATTGCGGGTTTGCAATCGCTCCGTGTTGAGTTAGCCCGGCATTTACTCGACTTGCAGGTTTTCACGGTTCCTGAGCGGATCTATGTGGTGTCCGGTTCGCAGCAAGCGCTCCATCTGCTCGTCTCCCTCCCTTTTCCTAACGGAAAGAACCATATCTGCGTGGAGCAGCCCACGCATTTTAGCATGATGGACTCCCTCAAGATCCATCAAGCCGTGACATACGGGATTGAGGTTACGAAGGACGGAATTGACCTTGGGCGGCTGGAGGACATTTTTAAAACTCGGGATATTAAGTTTTTCTATACGGTCTCCAGGTTCCATAACCCTACAGGCTACAGCTATTCCAATGAGGAGAAGAAGCGGATTGTTGAGCTGGCGCAGAAGTATGATGTCTATATCATTGAGGATGACTATATGGGAGATTTGGATCCGGATTCTAAACATGATCCGATGTTTGCCTACGATCCGTCCGGTAGGGTGATCTACACGAAGAGCTTTTCCAAAGTCATGCTCCCCGGACTAAGGCTAGGCCTGGCCGTGATCCCCGAAGAGATGAGTAAAATATTCCAGCGAGCGAAGCACGCTGCGGACATCCATAGTCCCGTGCTCATGCAAGGCGCACTCGAAATCTATCTGAAGAACGGGATGTTCCGTGCACATATTCAGAAGATGAGGCAAACCTATAGTAACAAAGGGGCTTTGCTCCAGCAGGCTTACCAAACTCATCTGCCGCCCTTCTTATCCTTTACGGGTTCGCCATCCGGATTTTATTCCACGATCCAGCTGCCGGGGCCATTAAAAGCATATCAGTTGGTTAACCATCTGGAGAATGAGAACGTTTATGTTCAGGATGCCAGCAGCATGTTCTTGCCTGAGTTTAAGAACGAATCCATGATACGACTGAGCGTATCTCAGGTGAAGGAGGAACTAATCGAAATCGGTGTTCAGAAAATTGTGGAAGGAGCCGCAGAGTTGTTGAAAAGGCGCAGCGAGGTGAGGTTCATCTAGTCGGACCAAGCCGCAAGCGACTGGACCGACAGATGAAATAGGTTTAAGCGATGGGAGTTCCATTCGGCAGATCGACATCCGGCTTCAGGAGCACGACGTCTCCCTGCTCCGGTACCCCGCCGAGGACGAGCACTTCGGATTGATAGCCCGCTATGCGTCTAGGCGGAAAATTGACGATAGCCACAACTTGATTACCTACGATGGTGTCCGCATCATATCGATTCGTAATCTGGGCACTTGTGCGTTTGATCCCGAGCGGGCCGAAATCAATTTTCATTTTGATGGCCGGAACGCGTGCTTCCGGGAAAGGCTCTGCTTCCACGATCGTCCCGATCCGAATATCCAGTTTGGTGAAATCATCGATGGTTGCCATGACTAAATCTCCTTACAGCTAGGTTATGAGGCGAATGATGCTTCACAACACGAATTTTATGTACCATCTTACCACCTGTGTTTCTGAGTATTCAAGTGACAGATTGGTTTAGTTTGTTCTATGCCTCAAGAGACACCCATGAACCGAATTAAGGAGTAGCATTCGACGTCTTCTATACTCGCTCATTCTCCATAAGCTTCATCCAATTCTGATGCTGCTTGCATACCTTAGCCCATATCAGGTCCCGTTCGATTATGGAATAGTTGACGAGCGGCTCATTAAATATGTCCGCCAGGATCTCGAACCATTCCGACTTCGATGAAATCTCTACCGTATCCAGGGCGTTACCGCTCCACTTTCTCCATATGCAGCCTTTGAGTTCATTCATGCCCAGCTCGTGCCGTTGCCTGACAATGAACAGATCCATCCATGGAGATTCCGGTGATTGACTATAAAATGCATGGTTTGATTTAAACATATCCAGGCTGTTCACAACATCAGGGGCATAATCTACGCCTACATATGAATAATGGGGAGCATCGATCACCCGCTTTCAGCGTGATTTGGTCATAAACATTTTATTCGGCTTGGCCTTGGACTCTTTCATGGACATTTGGCCATGTGCCTCCGTGATTTTTTCAGCCTTCTTCATCTTCTCATCCGCTGCCCGGATCAAACAATGTTTCTCTTTTACGTACCTCTCGTGTATATCTTGCTGCTGGATTCGCTGTAGCTCCTTCTGTTTAACGTAATCTGTATAATTGCCTGTATATTCGGTTATACGGCCATCTTCTATTTCCCATATTTTCGTTACGAGCTGGTCCAGAACATAACGGTCATGGCTAACCGGCACGAGCGCGCCGTAATAATACGTAAGTTCCTCGATGAAAAACTTCGTCCCAGCTGCATCCAGATGCGTCGTCGGCTCGTCAATGAATAAGCTAGGAAACGCAATCTGAATAGCCACATCTTTAACCGTCCTCCTTGGATTCGAAAGTTACATTTGTTATAGAGTCCTCTTCTGACATTGTCAAAGTTAAAAATGAACATGCAGGATGAAATAAATCACATCCCCGCTGCTTAAATCTTCCTGAATATGTTATCATTACTATCGAAGATGCCTTAGGGAGTCACTGTTCGCGCAGGTCTTATTAGGGTAAGTCATTAGGAAGTATAACCATTCACCAAATTTCATTAACTCAGTACAAGGGAGAGAAACACTTATGACAAAAAATGAAGCTCAGCGCCCGTCCCGCGTGGTGATCATCGGTACAGGAGCTGTAGGAGCAACGACTGCGTACACCTTATTCTTGCGTGAGAGAGTATCTGAACTGGTATTAATCGATGCGAACCATGACAAAGCTCTTGGCGAAGCCTTGGATATGAATCACGGCCTCCCCTTTGCCGGAGGCGTGAAGCTTTGGGCTGGAGATTACAGCGATTGCAAGGATGCAGACATCATTGTCATTGCCGCAGGCTCCAACCAAAGACCTGGCGAGACCCGAATTGATTTATTGAAGCGCAATACGGCGATATTTGACGACATTATCCAAAATATCGTGAAATACAATGATCATGGCATCATTCTTGTGGCTACGAATCCGGTTGATATTCTGTCTTATGTCACGTTGAAGAAGAGTGGCTTCCCGGTCAATCGCGTAATCGGTTCCGGTACCTTGCTAGATAGCGCCCGTTTCCGGTATTTGATCGGACAAAACAAAGGCATTAATCCGCGCAGCATTCACGCCCATATTGTCGGGGAACACGGCGATTCCGAGCTGCCGCTCTGGAGCATTGCCAACATCGCGGGGATCGGAATCGATCTGACAGACGGTGAGAAAGAGGATATTTTCGACCGCACCAAGAATGCGGCTTATGAAATCATTAACGCCAAGGGCTCCACTTCCTATGCGATCGCCTTGGCGCTCGATCGGATCATCGTCTCCATTTTGCAAAACGAAGGTTCCGTTCTCAATGTATCCACGCTGCTCACGGACTACCACGGTGTGTCCGATGTATACTTAGGCGTACCATGTGTGGTTGATCGTACAGGGGTTCGGGAAATTCTGAATCTTGAGTTAAATGACGAGGAACTAAACCAGTTCCAGGCATCCGCTAACAAACTGAAAGAGCAAATCTCCAACATTTTCGAATAAAACAAGGCAAGGCTTTCCGAATGAGTAATCCGGGAAGCCTTTTTCTTTTAGTTAAAGCGTCGATAACACCACGATGAAGCGAGCATATCAGTTGGCGGCATAAATAGAAAATGCGCTGTAAAGGAGCAGCAACCCCATCGATATATTAAACGGGCGCTCATATCGGGATAACAGATGCTGGAACAGCGAACCGAACAACGCCCAGGTCATGTTGGCACAAATGCCGACGATCGTGAGCAAGAACGAGTATGATAACAACTGCGCATGGGAAGTAGAGATTGGCATTACGAAGGTCGATATGGCCGTAATCCCGTATAAAATAACCTTTGGATTCATGAACTGAAAGATGAATCCGAAGTAAAAGGTATTGAATCCACGCGCCTTATCGTCTGCACGTTGCGGCTTGCTCTTCATGATTTTAATGGCAAGATAGATCAGGTACAGGCATCCGATGATGTTCATAACAAACCTAATCTTCGGGATGAATGGATATAATACCAGATTGAAATAGCTGGACAACAACATAATCACCAAGCATCCAGCCGCTACCCCTCCGATAAAGCGCATCGTTCTTTTAAATCCGTGGCTCCGTGCATTCGTCATCGAAATGATGTTGTTGGGGCCAGGCGTAAATGATGCGACAATCGCATAAGTCAACAGCGGAACGATGAACACGCGCTCCCTCCTTTCACATATGTTATAGTAGTTGTAATTGTGCGTTATAGCGTCTGTGCGTTATAATTATACATTATGTATGTCATAACGCACAATCTATAAAAAAGGCGGTGTATGATGTTGAAGCCCATTCATTTAATATTGGCGAATAATATGAAGCTGCTAAGGGAGCAGAGGAAGCTAAGCCTCGATAAAGTCGCGGAATTGACTGGAATCAGCAAAACGATGCTGGGCCAGATCGAACGTGGAGAATCGAGTCCCTCCATAACAACCGTATGGAAAATCGCGAATGGGTTAAAGCTTTCTTTTACGTCTTTGATTAATGAGCCTCATTCCGAAACGGTCGTGGTATCTCAAGAAGAGATACAAGCGCTGGTAGAGGATAACGGAAAAGTTCGGATTTATCCTTATTTCCCATTTGAGGACGGGCGGCGCTTTGAAATGTATTCGTTAGAAATGGACTATGGTGGTTATTTAAGTTCAGAGTCGCATATCGAGGGGACGGAGGAGTTTATTACCGTATTCGAAGGGGAGATCACCATTCGTATCGATCATGAGGAATATACAGTAAATCAAGGGGAATCCATTCGGTTTAAGGCTGATAAACCTCATGTTTACCATAACTCCGGCGCCTCCATGAACCGGCTAAGTATGGTGATCCACTATTCCAAATAACCAGGATATATGAAAAAGCAGCAGCCCCCTCCAAAAGAGAGAGCTGCTGCTTCGTATCATGCACCACGTTCAACGACGCAGTGAATTTGTACTGACCACCCCGTAACGGGACAACAACTTGCGACCGAGCAGACCCACGGCACGGTCCGTTATAAACCCCATCAAACCCAGACAAATCAATCCGACAAAAATCCAATCCGTACGGAAGAACAAACGTGAATTCCAGATCAGATACCCCACGCCTTCATTGGACGCGATCATCTCTGCCCCGATAATCGCCATGAACGAGGTACCCATGGCAAGCCGGATGCCGGTGAACATAAAAGGGACCGTCGCAGGGATGATGACATGTTGCACAATCTGCCATTCGGATGCCCCCATGCTGCGGGCGGAGCGAATCTTATCCTCTTTCACGGCTAAGACGCCCGTCAACGTATTTAATACTACAATGAAGAAGGTTGCATACAGAATAAGCATAACTTTCGATGTTTCCCCGATGCCAAACCAGACCAGAAACAAGGTGATGAAGGCAATCGGCGGGATGAACCTGATGAAATTTAGGAAAGGCTCGGCGAAAGCGCGGATCGGCCCGACCTTTCCGATGATGAGTCCGATCGGAATCGCAATCAGACTACCGAGGGTCCAGCCGAGAAGCACCCGGTACGAACTGATCCCGATATACTGTATCAGGGTGCCATCCGTCAACAATTCGTATCCGCCCTTGGCGGTATAGATAGGACCCGGCAGAATTTCAGGCCCATACGCAAGGGAAAGCAACTGCCAGACGCCAAGGGCAGCGATCCAAAGCAGGAAATGAAGCGACCATTTCTTAAGTTTCTTGCTCATGGGTTTTCCTTCCTCTCTACTCGTCAAAATGCGATTGAATTTGGTTATACAGCGCATGGAAAGCCGGATCTGATAAATCTCTCGGGTAAGCCAGAGGCACCTCGTAGATATCCGTTATTTTCGAGGAGGGTCCCGCTGACATGATGCCGATACGTCCTCCTAATAGGAGGGCTTCCTGAATGTCGTGCGTCACGAAAATGACGGTTTTGTCGGTGTCCTCCCATATGCGTACCAACTCCCTCTGCATGGTCCGCCTTGTCATCGCATCCAAAGCGCCGAACGGTTCATCCATGAGCAGAATCGCCGGATCATTGGACAATACCCTTGCCAGCTGTACCCGCTGTTTCATACCGCCTGACAGTTCGCGTGGATATTTGCTCTCATGCCCCGCAAGACCTACTAGCGAAATAAACTGGTTGGATATGTCCTTTCGCTTCGCAGCGGGTATGCGTTTCATGCGAAGTCCAAATTCCACATTTTCTCTTACGGTCAGCCATGGGAACAGGGAGGAATCCGCTTGCTGGAATACCACGGCGCGATCCTGGCCCGGGCGCTCTACCTCCTTCTCGCCCACTCTCACCTGGCCCGACGTCTTGGATACAAAACCGGCAATCAGATTTAGCAGCGTCGACTTACCGCAACCGCTCGGACCCAGAAGAACAAAGAACTCGCCGCCTTTTATCACCAGATTGACGTCCTGGATAATATAGTGTAAGTCACCTGCCGAGGGTTGCTGTATGTAGCTTTTGTTCAACTGTTCAATATGGATTTCATTCTGCCTTGACGCTGCTCTCATCGTCTTCATCTCCTCAATTTAATTCAATGACTCGATCCGGGAATGCTTCTCTCACCAATTCCAGGTTCAATTTCTCGTTGAGTTCGAAATCCTTCTCAATGATGCCGTTTTCCACCATATATTCCTTCTGTCCCTGCAATCCTTCGTAGGCTTTCTCCGTAAAACCAATATTCCATGGATTCTTCGGCAGATCCTTTAGGGTCGCTTCTCTCGGCTGCTTGACTTCTTCATACATCAGGTCCGCCGTTTCCTCCGGATGCGCCTGGGCATAATCTGACGCTTCATCCAGCGCTTTCAGAAGCGCTACAAATCCTTTCTTGTTGCTGTTGATCAATTCATTCGAAGCGATTAATCCCGTTCCAAGCCTTACCGGTGTCTTGGACATATCCGACAATTCTTTGGCTTCGGTAAGGACGCCGAACTTCTCATTCAGCACTGCCCCATATACCCAGGCAGCGTCGATGTCGCCTTTTTTGAGCGCCACATATGCCTCGTCGAAACCTCCCTGTCCGATCAGCTCCACATCCGTCAACGCAACTCCGTTATCAGCCAAATAAACATCCCATAGATAGGGGATGAACGTGCCTCTTGAGAAACTTAACCTTTTACCTTTGAGATCGGCAGCATTCTCAATCTCTTTACGAACGAACAGCTTCCATTCGCTCGCGCTTAAATCCGTTGCAGTTCCGGATGAAGCGAAGATGGAGTAATCGCCTTTGCTGACAGCGTTCAGGAGCGGAAAGTCCGCTCCGAATGCAACGTCTACCTGTTTGATGAATAAGGAGTTCACGCCTTCAGCTGGCGTAGCAAAGTTAACCAATTCGGTATCAATTCCGTGTTTGTCGAAGAAACCCTTGTCTTTAGCCACACGAAACACGGTATTGGTGGAAATATCCGCGATTTTCAGTTTGAGCTGACTCCCCTGCTGCTCGCCCGAACCATTGCCACACCCGCTTAGCATACTAATAGTGAGAATCACCGACAGAAACCAAAACCTCCATAGCTTCAGAGATGGGTTTCTACTCATCGCGATCCCTCTCTTTGTGCACAACTTCATCCGTTCTAGCTATGCAAAGCGCACCCTCACCATATGAGATTGTACCTTCGATTTCCACGCTCGTAATGGCACCTCTCGGCGCGGCTCCCGGCAGGCGGTAATCGGCAACATCAAGCGGAGCAATCTCTGTCTCAACGGGCAATTCAAGCTGTGGTACCCATTCATAAGGAACCCGGTATGCACGATAGACCATGTTGGAGTTGCGTGCGTTTTTATATGGCGAAATATATTCCCACACCAGCTCGAATTCTCGTGTCACTTCGAATATTCGCCCGTCCGCCCCTTCAGTGATCAAGGTATTGCCGTTCGGAAGCCGCTGAGCCGAGCTAATATATGGGCTGTAAAAACGGTAAGAGTCAAGCGGAGCCTGGAATCCGGCTTCCGTCGGCGTATATTGCCATTCAATCTCTAAAGAAACGGGGTTGATCTCCAAAATGCGGGAATGGTCACGCCGAGCTATTTTCAAACCATCCCCCGCTTCCGGATTCGGCTTTCCGTAACCGCCCCAGCCACCGTTATCAAAGATCAGGATGTTGCCTTCGCCCGGCAGGCCCTTTGGAATGAGATGCACATGATGCTGGCCGATAATCCAGCCGATATGCTTCGTTTCCTCCGTGGAATAATCCGGCCCAAGCTTCCAGACGATGTCCCCGTTTTTTTTATCAATGATGGCAATAATATTCGTTTCCCTAGCATCCCAGATAATATTATCGGGGTGGAAGCGCTCGTCCCCTACATCATAAAATCGGTTTGGCCCGAGCACCGATGCCGAATTAATATGCATCCAGTCCCCCGCATGAGCTCCAAAGCCGCGAGTATTCGGATCACGGGATAATGCGAGCTTCGCATCCTCATCAAATCCGAGTTCATCAAAGTGATCGCTGACGGCCCACTCCCATACTACATTCCCTTCCCAATCCACTTCGATAATCGCGTCGTCCAACAGCTCGATATCGGATATCTCGGGACGTTTCACATTTTTGTGGGCCAGAATGAGTGTATTGCCCGAATCCACTTTCGGATCTTGCCCTGGAACATAATAACCGACGGGATTGCCTTCCCGCTGATAGTCATGATGCTGGCGTGCCATCCACTGCGGCGAATGCCCCGGATCCTCTATGTATTCATAACGGTCAAATTTCCAGACGATATTACCGTCCCAGTCGACCTGCACCAGATTGGTCTCATCCTGAAACCCGTATTTCGGATCGCGCTCTGACGTGCTGCCAAGCACGTAACCACCCGGAAACAGCTTGTTGGGAAAACCTCGAAGTCCTTTCCACAAATGAACCTCTTTCCCATTCATGTCGATGAGGAGAGCCCCTGTATCCGCTGCTTGATAAATCGTGTAACCGCTCCAAGCCTTCTTTGGGTTATATACCGTTGTACCTGTTGGATAAATCGTCGGATGTCCCATCGTCACAAACTTCCTTTCAAATTTGAATTTAGTAAGAAATAAATGCATTCGAACGTTTCAAGGAGCCGCGATGACCTTGAACATTTCCTTCGTTGGGTTCGGTGGATAATGCGCACTGTCGCTGCACGGAATCCGAGAAACCTTCAAGATGTTCATTGAGCCGTTTAAAATAATGAATCTGTTCCCTGAGCTCCTCGTGCGAGAATGCGCCGAAGATCAGCTCAATCATGTACCCGCCAACATTTTCGTTACGCTGCAGCATCTGTCTTCCTGCTTCTGTAATGTCTAAGGCAATCGCTCTCCGGTCTGTCTTGCTTCGCCTTCTGATCGCGAATCCGGAAGTCTCCAGCTTGTCGCATATCGCCGTTACCGCTCCAGATGTGAAATCGAGCTGTTCCGCCAGCTCGCCAAGCCTTTGCTCACCGTCCCGGAATATCGTGTTGAGGATCAACAAGCCTGGTAGTGAGATGCCTTCTACCGAGATTTTGTCACGCTCTTTGACAAATCTGCGTACCACTTTACGAAAATGCCAATCAGCCTCCTCCAATAAATCCCAATCCTGCTCTTCCATGTCGCTCCTCTCTCGGGTCATATACCTTCGTATGCAGTCCTTATCTCCCGCAGCTAACTCTTGAAATACAGAAAGACCCCCATCTACCCCTTTTGTCGTACTAACGACAAAACGAGTAAACAGGAGCCTTTGGTGGACCAATCGGCTGACCGTATCGTTCAATGCTAAGATAATGAATGATCATTTAATGATCATTTAAGGGAAATGCCTGTGGCTAGATTAAACCAATTAATACCACCTGTCAAGTAGGATTTACTCTCCATGGTTCGAAAGAAATGAATAGTTAACTAAATGAACGACAACCGCGCACCAATTTGACGGATATGGTTGACGTCAGCGAACAAGATAAAATAATTGTAGAACGTTTCCCCAATTTGGACAGGGCGTGGGTATCTTACGATCAGGGCGGACTGCTTATTCATCTCCGCTGGTTGGTCGGCTGACGGAAAAATAAAACACGCTTCTTGATTTTGTATCTTCACAGGAACAACTCTTGGTGACGAACCGTAAGGCATCAATGGGTGAAAGGCTTCAGAGTGGCACACTTCGGTAATACCTTCACTCGATGAAATCGCAGATACTTGAAAAAAACCGTCGGCCCCTTCGTATCTCTCTTCACTGACCCGACGCCAGTTTGCGGGATATGGAAAGGATACCCGGAACACAAAGCTGGTGAAGATGTTTTCCAAAATCCTTCTGGCTCTAGGAGACCACTGCAAGGCTGTAATCCGGCCGCCGCTGACAACGTTCATCGGCACCTGATCCCTGAGATCCACAATCCAGAGCTGACTTGCACTTTCTACACCTGCGCATCCCGATAAATACGCGATTTTCATACCGTCCGGGGACCACCCTACGGGAGTGGCAAAACAGTCGGATGCCGCAATCGTTCGTTGATTCTGACCGGTGCGGCTGTCGATCTGGATAAGAGAATAATAATTGGGCTCTTCATAAGCGGTTGCGCTGTAGGCGATGCTCTGGGAGTCCGGGGACCATGACGGAAAATAGTTTTTGGCGAGTGGTCCGCCTTCCAGGGTATAGATGGTACCCGTTGCCAAATCCACAGTTGAAATTATGGAGATGCTTGCACCAGGGAATGTATACAGTGCGAAGGTTCCGTCCGGGGATATCCGAACGTCGTGTAGCGGTCCGTTCGTATTTTGCGTGATTTGTCCCCGGTTCGTGCCATCGGTTCGCATGCGGAAGAGCTGCGTGATGCCGCTGGCATCGGGAGCCGCAAATAGAAGCTCCGTACCCGAAGGAAACCATTGGACATCACTAGCTCCTGGCTCTGAGAAGGTATAGCTCCGATGCGTGATAGTATCATAAACGACGATTCGGTCGTTTTTAACATACACCAGAGACCGGTTGTCAGGAGACCAGTCCAACAGCGTGAAGAGGTCGATTTGGTCAATCCTGGCTACAGTACGCGTGGCGATACTCAGCAAGTAGACCACATTTCCAATTCCGATAAATGCGATATTCCTGCTGTCGGGCGACCAATAGGGAACGGAAAATTCCGCGCCAAGTCCCCGAGTAAGTTGAACATGAAGTCCATCCTGCGGTCGGTACAGCCAAATATCGAACGGTCCGCCGCGATTCGATGTGTAGGCAATCCACCCTTGATCGAGAACATGAGAAACAGCTTGCAAGGCCAACATCCTCTCTTGAATCATCTGATACTCCAGATATATTCAGTGGAGGACGGTTAGGCGACCGTCCCGGATGGATTTATAACGCTTCTTCATTTCCATTTGTCTTATCCTCTGGAAAAGATAACGCTCCACCAGAAAAATGATGGCCGATTCATGCCTAAGAGGCGTATCGAGCAAAGCGACCCTAAACCAGGGGTAACGATTCTCAATAAGTTCACCTCAAATTGCGATTGTGTAATGAGTACAAAGGTTCCCATCCGATGACGTCCAAGAAATTCTATCATAAAGATTTCTCATCAATTTTTATGCATAAAATTTAATTGCAGGGTTACCTGAGAACATGGTTTTGGAATATTCGCCGGCCTTGTATTCTGAGATAACTTTTGTCCAAAAAGCTTGGGCTGACAGATTTTTTTCCAACCAAGCGATACTCCAATTGCCCTTAAACATTTCGAACACTTTGAAAGCTGCCTCTTTACCAATTGCCTGCTTTCGGTATTTTTTTAAGATGAAAAATTCCGCCATGGAGTAGTTTGTAGTTGCATCACTTGCTGTTTTGATTTCTCTCACCAATACAAATCCGGCCAGCTTCCCCGATTGTATAACAAGGTAAGGATACCGCCCATCTTCCGTCCAGTAATGGTCTAAGTACTTATAATCGTACAGGCCAAATTCGTTAACGTCATTCTCACGCTCATCTTCATATTGACTCATATCGTACTGATAGAGCTCCATGAGGTTACGTAATATTATTTTCTGCTCATATGAAACCCTTAGAAGTTCCACCTACCCACCTCCATTCCTCCGTATGTATGTAAAAAAACATTCAATATGGTTATGGATCAATCCTGCCTATATTAGAGAATACCGCAGTCAAAAAACGTTCCCACATCGGCCAATCATTCGTGTTTTTCTAGTATTGCCCAACACAATAAAGGTTGGTAGAATATAACAGTTATACTATCGCGCATTTATAAGGAGAGAAACACAATGACAGTACAACAACAAGCAGCTAAGGATTCCATGATCGAATGGCTGGCAAATGAACAAGAGCTCGGCCATAAACCCAGCAAAATCGAATTAGCGGGAGAATTTGTTCTCCACGACATGCATTATTATATATTCAAATATAAGAAGACGGTGTTTGGCAAATGGCTGGTCGGCGTCTGTGGCGGTTATGAAAGTCCCTCAGACACCGAGCATTGTGGACATGTATTCAGTGAGATGCAGCCATATCATCCTGCCACTGCGGAACAGGAGGCTGTAGCCATGGTTAACATGATTCGTGAGTATTGGATGAAGCAGGCGGCACGATATGAGGCAGGGGAAGCTCCAGAGGATAACACGCTGGATTCCAATGAATCATCCGGGATATTTAATGGCTTCGTTCTGTTGAACTCCCCGGAATGCGACCTGGAACAGATCAAAGCAAATCTTCTGCACGATTGGAATATTTCCTCTTCCCCGGAGGATGGCAGCTCCGGAGAGGAAAAAGAAGGAATTCTGGTCTTTGAGGCAGACGGCTGCATGATCGCGGTCAGCTTCGTTGATGCTCCGGTACCGGATGGCGAGGCTGAGCATTACGCGCAAGGCAACTACTTGTGGCCAGAGGCTGTGGAGGTAACCAAAACCCATGTCAGCCAGCTTATTCTGGCTGTGTTTTCGCGTGCTGCCTCCCCGCTTGATAGCGGCAGGGTGTACACCAAGCTGGCGGCGAGCTGTTTGAAGCTGCCTAATGCCGTCGGCCTCTATTCATCCGGCACGGTATTTCAGCCTGAGCTCTTTGTGGAAATGGCTGAAACCATGAAATCCGACGATCTTTTTCCACTGTTAAATCTGGTATACTTCGGGCTAGTTCGTACGGAATCCGGAGTCAATGGATATACATATGGGCTCAGAGCCTTTGGTAAAGACGAGATCGAAGTGCTGGACAGCCAGGTGACACCTGCCGAGCTTCGTGAATTCCTTATGGATATTTCTTTATATATCGTTGAACAGAACGTCACACTAAGGGACGGGGAAACCATTGGCTTTTCGGCGGAGCAGAAGCTGCCGATTATGCGTTCCGAGGGTGTCTATCTTGATGGTGACACGCTTAAAATCAAGTTCTGATTCAATGTAATCTTCTCCAATAATAAGGCTCTCCAAGTCATTCAATTAATTTGGAGAGCTTTTCACACTTTCCAGCTCGTAGCTTGCCAAGAGATCCAATAATTGTTCTGGTTGTAACATATAGTCGTCCCCTCTACATAAGTCCATCCTCTAATCGTTGTCACCACTCATCTTCTTCCTAAACGCGAAAATGGCTACAACCATGATTACAGCGGAATATCCAATCACCCACCACAGGTGAGGTAAGATCGAAGCGTATTCTCCGGAGATGGCGGCTCTTCCCGCATCAACCGCATGAGCAAAAGGGAGAACATACGCAATCTCTTTAAACCAACCGCCGACAAGATTCAGATCAAACCAAGTGCCGCTAAGCCATGCGCTAAGATTCGTCAATAACGCTCCACATATACCGCTTACCTGCTTATCATTAAATATACTGCCTGCCAGCAACCCGATTCCTATAAACAGAACAGCTGTTGGAAGGAGCACAAGAACGGAGAGCAGAACATTCAAAGTTACTTGTAGTCCCAAGAAGGTTGCCGCAGCAAAGGTTATGGCAACTTGGAGAATCGCCATCGGAATTAAGGGTAATGTGTATCCCACGATATAATCCGGTGCTGTTAGCGGCCCCGTGTACAATCTCATCAAAAATGATGAGCTCCTATCTTTCGCTATGAGCATCCCAGAGAAAAGTGAAATGAAGGAGAACCCAAACACGGCAACGCCCGGAACAAGATGATCAATCACAAATAGTTCAATTTCAATATTCCGCTGAAGGGCAGAGAGCAGCAACAGTATCACCAATGGGAAGCCGATGCCAAAGGCCAAATTCAGCGGATCTCTAACCATTTCTTTGTGGTTTCGTGTGGCAAATGCTGTAGATCTCATCCTGTTGCCTCCTCTAATGCAGCTAAAGATACAAAAGCATCCTCAAGTGTTGGAGTATTTGTCTTTTCTGTTAATTCTGCAGCAGTTCCAACTGCCTTTAATCTCCCATTCGCCATAATTCCGATTCGATCCGAAAGCGCTTCTGCCTCCTCCATATGGTGAGTTGTCAGAATGATGGTGATTTTTCCTTTGAGCTTTTTAATAGCTGTCCAAAGCTGCCTCCTTGCGATGACATCCAGTCCCAGTGTGGGTTCATCCAGGAAAAGGATCGAAGGGTTCGTAATGAGGGCCATCGCAATACTAAGTCGTCTTTGCATGCCTCCCGATAGCGTTTTTGCTTTATCTTGAGCTACCTCGCGAAGACTAAAAGTATCCAGCATTTCTTCCACCTTAACGGCAATAGAAGGACTGTCAAATCCGTATACTTTAGCAATAAACTCAAGATTTTCTTTCACAGACAAATTCCGAGCAATAGCCGTTTCCTGAGGGGACACATTAATCTTTTCTTTTACTGCATACGGATTGGCAACGATACTATCTCCTAACAGAGCGGCGTCGCCGCTACTCGGCTTACTGAGACAGGTTAGCATCTTGATCGTCGTCGTCTTTCCTGCACCATTCACGCCAAGCAGAGCAAACAGCTCCCCATGCTCAATCTTAAGGTTTAGTGAATCAACCGCGGTTTTGGTCTTGTATCTTTTGGTTAAATTCATCGTTTGTATGGCAATCACTCATCTTCCTCCTCGAATGTCTGCGCATTTAATATATCCTCTGCAAACTGCAGCAAGCCATGGCTTTTCATAATTGCAATTCCCTTCTGCTCCTCATCACCCAGAACCACCAGGCTATCACCGGGGCGTATATCGAATATATCTCTGGCTTTTTTGGGAATCACGATCTGTCCTCGTTCCCCAACCCGTACCATTCCAAAAATATGTTTTCCCTTCGGCCGCAGGCCGATTTCTGAATGCTTATCGGAGTAATGGACCAGATCATCCAGTACTACGCCATACAGATCCGCGAGAGCTGTACAATGCTGAATATCTGGTACAGTCTCTCCATTTTCCCACTTCGCAACAGCTTGTCTTGACACGCCGATCTTTTCGGCAACTTCTTCTTGGGTGAATCGGTGTTTTTTTCGCAATTTCTTCAAATTCATATGAATCATATGGATCACATCCTTTTTTCCCATTATAAAGCCATTTTCCGAGCAAACCACCAATCAGGGATAACATTCCATGTTGCTTTCAGTTGCCGCAGAACAACCTCACATAAAAAAGCCCCCATTTCTGAATTTCAGAAGGGAGGCTTATTTGCAATTATGATAGTAGAATTACGCCTGGATAAACAGGCTGAATTCCTGGCCGTTTTTGACTGGCTCCTGTGCCATGGTGTAGCCGTGTTTTATGACTTCCTCCGGCACGTTGCGAAATGCGGACGGACAGTCCGAAATGACCTGAAGCGTTTGTCCTTTTTTCATATCACGGAGCGTTTCGAGTGTGTAGATGACCGGGTATGGACAAGATTCCCCCCGGAGGTCCAGTGTGAAATCAACGGACATGGGTTGCATCCCCTTTCTTGAATCCTACGCCGAAGCGGTAGTTTTTTTGCCAGTATGCGGCGACAGCGAATCCGCCACCGAGTACGAGCAGCGTAACAATCAATGCAGCCGCCGGACCCATGACGGTGATCATGTTAATAGGCGAGCCACTCTTCACGAGAAGGTTAAATACTCCCATATGATCCCATGCATATGCCAAAGCGGTTGCGCCTATAATGTTGCCGATAAACACGGGTAAAAAGACAACTTGTCCCTCCATCAGCCGGTACATCATGCCGGTTTCGCAACCGCCGGCCATGACAATACCCAGGCCGAAGAGCAATCCACCGATAAAGGTGCTGGGCGCGGCAATTTTTGTGATCGGGTCCAGACCGTATACAAGAATAACGATAAGCGTAGCAACGGAGCTGACTGCCATGCCAACAGCAATCGCTTTTGTCATCGTGGCTCGGCCGCTGATCCACAGATCACGGAAAGCCGAAGTAAAGCAGATCTGCCCCCGCTCGATCAGGATGCCGAATGCCGCTCCGAAAAGGGCGGCTGTCCCCAGCATCGTGCGGCCAGTTACATAGAAGTATACGATCAGCGCGATGTACGCAAGACCTAGCACAGCCCCCAATAGAGGTTGCCTGTTCTTACCCGATTTAACCGACGGCACAGTACCGCCCATTTTCAGAACGGGCTTCCCTTTCCACCACCTTGTGTTAACCAGCCGTGCACCCAAGAATGTGCCCGCGCCAGTAGCAACGATGAAGATCCAGGAATGAAGGGAGAATTGAGGCACGCCGGTAAAAAAGGCTGCGAGATTGCAGCCCAGAGCCAGCCGGGCTCCGAAGCCCGCGATGATTCCGCCGGTAAATCCCTGAACGTACCGCCGTTTCTGTCTCGGCATCCGGATCTTGAAATTGCTGCTCAGCAGAATCGTAATGAGGGCTCCGATAAACATGCCCCATACAATCCAGCCGTCGGTCCGCGTCCATGTCGTTCCGTCCATATGGACGAGGTCGAAATACGCCCAATCCGATATGTCCACCCCGATGAATTCCAGAATATGCCCCCCGAGACGGGTAAACTCACCGGTTACAGCCCATACCGTATGGGTGATTCCAAAGTAGACCGCGCTGAGAATACCGGCCAGAGCCATAACCAGATAAGGACTCCAATAACTTCCGAACCATGTTGAATATAACTTTTTCACTTGCTCAAAAACTCCTCTTCCCCTAAAATCACGACACTAATCTATAAGAAAACCCACAAATACCATTGTACTATAAAAACTGCAATGCGGGGATGAAATTTGTTCATGAACTTACATCGTAAAAACAAAAAAGCCGCGATTGTTCGCGACTTTGAATGCGTGTAAGCTCTTGTTCCCTGAGCTTTATTCTTGTTTAAAGTGGCGGATTTTCTACTCCCATTTGTATCCACCCTTCTTTTGAAGGTCCATATACCGCAGGAATATTTAACCCCGCCTGACGCATAAGAACAGTAACCTGTCCTCTATGATGAGCAATGTGCTTAATCAATCCCATAAAGATAGTAGCATTTGATTCCTCACGTCCAAAGGCATTCTGAAATTGCTTTAAAGTATCATCCGTCCATTGTGCTTCAAGAGCTGCTACTACTTCAGAGCTTATTTTTCTAAAGGTCTCGGCGATTTGGTTCGCGGAGGGTACTTCCTCAGAATCTTGTACCTGATCGAGAACAAGCCCGAATTCACTCAAGTATTCAGGGGTATTCGTTACGAAATGCCATGCAATTCTCCCCAGAGTCCTGCCTTCAGGATATACTTGCTGCCGTAATGATTCATCTGTCAAACTGTCTAACACCTTTTGCGTTAATTCTGCTTCTCTCTTCCATTCTGTAATAAAATCTGAAACGGTTATATACATGATTAGTTCATCCCTTCTTATCATTCAATATTTGATGAAAATCGTAACTTCTCTTCCCCCACTATGAAAAAGAATGTAAGATGATTATCCTTAGCTCAATCATAACTGCTAATAGTGACAAGGATTGTCATAGTTATATTTTTTCAACCTCTTTCTGGCTACTTTGCAAAATCTGATCCCGCCTCCATAATGATTCCGTCCCCTATACCCTTATTGCATGTTCAGTGTTTTATCGTAAGCGAACAATCGGCCTGCTAACAAGAGCGCTACCAAAACCATGACAAACCCGGACCAGCCCAGGTTGCCAATGGAGGAGCAGCTGATCACCAATCCCCCGATTCCTGAGCCGAGGGCGAAGCCAAATTGGATAAACGAAGTGTTGACACTTAAGGCTATATCCGGCGACTGTGGGACCAAGGTAACTAAATACAACTGCTGTGCCGGGGATGTCGCCCATGTGGCGGCCATCCATATCATGATTAATGGAATAACAGCATAGATCGAACCGTTGAACAAAGTCAGGAGCAGTAATGTTCCGGCTTGGATGGACAGTCCGGCGTAGATTGTGAACCTGGACCCCTTCGCATCCGCAATCCCCCCTCCAACTTTGGAGCCGGCAAAACTGCAAATGCCCGCAATCAATAAAATACCGGAAAGCGCCGTTGCCGTTAAGTCGGTACTCTGTTGCAAATAGGGGGATATAAACGTAAATAGCGAAGAGTATCCCCCGATATAAAACAGCGTAATGGTAACAGCCAGCACCATTTTTTTATCCTTCAAAATCGACAGCTGCATTCCGAGTGTAATGGCTTTTTGTTCGGTAATGGACGGGACTTTGGCAAAGACTGCAAGAAGCGGAATTACCGTCAGCAATCCAGCGATGATGAATAAGATTCTCCACCCCATGGTTTCGCTTAAAAGCGTACCGATTGGCACGCCGAGCACCAGAGAACTGCTAAGTCCCATCAAAATCGTGCCGATCGCGCGGCCCCGATTCTGTTCTTCAACCATACGGGTGGCTACAGCCATTGCAATGACTGTGGCAGTTCCACCGCTGAGGCCCTGGATCATTCGAGTCATCAGCATCATCTCAAGTGAGTCACTAATATAAACGAGACAACTGCTTAATATAAAAATGCCTAGCATGATGAGCAGCATTTTTTTACGGTCCACTCGGATGGTTGCGGCGATCACCACGGGTGCGCCAATCGCTGCGGAAAGGGCGAATGACGTAACGAGTGATCCGGCTGTGGACGTCGTAATCCCAAGGTCTTCTGCTACGATGGGAAGGATGCCGCTTATAATGTACTCGATCGTCCCAATGAGAAACACGGCTAGGGCCAGCAAATAAACGATCCATTTATTTCTCATACCCGTTCCTCTTTATTTTCAATGGGTATTTGAATTTCGATGAGACAAATCCCCGGCTCACCGGATAAAGGTACATAGGTTTCTCTTCCGGGCTGGTCGCTTCGAATGAAGTAACCATGCTGCTCAATCCATTCGGCAAGATCCAGGCATGCCGTTTCGGAATACATTGAATCCGAGCGGAATAACAGCGTGGCCATGGTCTCAGAAGGCAAGGATCGATACTGGAGGTGCTCGGGCAGCTTGAAAGTGTCCGATTTCACGGCATAACCGGCTTCGAACTCAAACACTTGCTCCTTGCTGCCGGATACGTTCCACAACAACGTCTGCGGCCCGTATAATAGCGACTTGGCTCGGCTATCAAGCAGACCACTGAACATTTCGAAAAGACTTGGGATATCCTCAACAGTGCCATGGGAAGCATAAGTGATCATGTGCATGGCTTCAACGCGTTTCATGACAACCTCTTGTTTTTTATCTACCTTTCCATCACGTTCCAGAAGCTGCATCCTTTCTTTAACCCGGGCGAGCCTAGACCGCTCGATATCAAGCTGCCGCGCGATTTCACTCTCCTTGAGCCTTAGCATGCCGCGAATCTGTTCCGTTGATATATCTTCATGAAGGAGCCGCGCGATCTGCTGTAACGTGAACCCCAACTCCTTAAATATGACTATCCGGTTGATCTCTAGTAGCTGTTCGGCATAATAATACCGATATCCAGTCGATTCATCGGTCTTGGCCGGCTTCAGGATGCCGATCTGATCGTAATAGCGCAGGGTTTGTAACGGAATCCGGCTCAGCCTGGAAAATTCGCTGATTTTAAACAATGCTTTCACCATCTCTCTTGATTTGTTGGTTTGAGTATAAACTCTCTAGTTAGGTATAAAGTCAAGAGGGCTAAATAAATTAGTGCACAAGCCGCGATGGTAAGGACAGTTCCGTTAAACATGTTGATAGATGTAAAGCCTCTCCTTACGTATAACAATTGTCCACCAAGCTAATTCCTCTCTATGACGATTTCCCAATTGTGATTACATGCAGCCGCAATGTTTCCGCGCTCCGAGATATACCGTTCCACTAACTCCGCGCTGTCGATCAGAACCTCCCGAATCACTCCTTTCCCCTGGAACATGCTGTAATCCCCTCCGCCTCTTGCCCGGTAGCTGTTCATGACCACATCCAGCGCCATCTCGCCCGGCAAGTCGGCGCCGTTATATTTCAGCCTGCTGACCCTAGATCCTGGGGGCTCTGCAAGGTTTATTGTATATTCAATGCCTTCCCACATGTCGTAATTATAGTGCTGCGCTTTCGGTTCCACATATGCCGGGTTCACGGCAGGGGTCCCGTTCAGGCCGACCGCAAAATAACAGGCTGTCTGTTCCAGCGCATCCCGAATGTCGCGCCCGGTCAGACGCAGAACGACCAGCGTATTCGGATACATGAAATTCGTAAGGATATCCCGCCTTGTAATAATCTCTCCAAAGCCCTTGGAATCTTCACTTAGCAATGCCGTGCAGGATACATTGACTCCTGCATATTCCATTTGCACGCGATGGATGAACTCAATAAAGGGATGTTCCTCTAGCCGACAGGCCATTGGATCGTTCATGCTCATGTCACCCTCTACCCGTCCGATCGGCTCGTCGAGCCATGCCTGGGTCCGGTCTTCAATATCCCGGCTGGAAGCGAGCAACACCGTATCGGCCGTTGTCCCTGTCTCCGGTCGCAGTAACTCGGCCCGCGTATCCGCGATAATCCAGCGTTCCTGTTCTCTGATCAGATCCAAGCTGATCTTGCCAATGGCCTGTCCGTTGAAGCCGGGTTGGACCACCGTCACTCCGTGCACCTGCCCTGCAAGCATCCGATGCTGATGCCCGGTGATGAGCACATCAATGCCTTCCACCTCGGCACACATGGCGTAAGCCTGGTTTTCTCCGGTGATGTTTTCCGCTGGTTCACCGGTTTCTATATCCCGCTCAAAACCGCCGTGGTACGACACGATCATTACATCGGGCTGCTCCTCCAGACGGATGCGCGGCACCCATTCCTTCACGGTTTCCAAGGCATCCTGGAATTCGAGACCCTGAATGTGGGAGGGATTCTCCCAGTTCGGAATGTAGTGCGTCGTCACACCCACCACCGCCACATGGATGCCACCGATGTGCTTGATTAGATAGGGCTTTCCGAGGGCGGGCTCCCTTCTATCCTGCAACCGGATACCAGCAGACAGCCAAGGAAACCGGGAATCCCGCACTGCTTGTCCGAGCGTCTCCATACCATAATTAAACTCATGGTTTCCCGGAATGGCTGCATCATAACCCAGTTCATTCAGCGCACTAATCATTGGGTGGATATCGGTTCCACTTTTCACTGCATAGGAAGCCAGCGGAGAGCCTTGAATCAAATCTCCGTTATCGATCAGCAGCAGGTCCGGATGTATACGCCGTTCTTCACGGATCAGGGACGCCAGCTTGCCGAGCCCCAGATTCCGTTCGTCCTGAGTCCGGTAATCCGTTGGGTACAGATGCCCGTGCATGTCGCTGGTAGCCAGCACGGCAATCGTCATTTTATTCATCAAATTCATACCATCTCTCCTGTTCATATCGTCTTCAAGCCATTCTATCAACCGAAATGCAGGTTTATATTAAAATTCCATGGCTTTACAAAAAGTTATCATTTCATTGACAGGCCATTAACACTCCCTCCGTATAGTTGAGCAGGTAAGACATATCACTAACTTATAAAATGGAGGTCATTGCTTTGAAAAAATGGATGAAATTCACGATGCCCCTGTTACTGTCCTTCGCTGTCATCAGCGGATGCGGCGGTAATACCGACACCGGCGGCAAAGCCGCGGCGAACAGCGGCCAGGAGAACTCGCAAGGCACAAATACAGGCAGCAGCACAGCTACGGTATCAACCGGGTATGTCCCTGAAAAACTGACCGTCCAATTTGTTCCTTCCCAGAATGCCGACACGCTTGAAGCCAAAGCCAAGCCTCTTGAAAAGCTGCTGTCCGACAAAATCGGGATCCCCGTTGAGGTCAGCGTTTCGACTGACTATAACATAATTGTAGAAGCGATGGCTTCCAAAAAAGTGGACGTCGGCTTCCTGCCGCCAACCGCGTATGTTCTTGCCAAGGAGAAAGGCGCTGCCGAGGTTATTCTGCAGGCCCAACGCTTTGGCGTTAAGGATGAAACCGGGGAGCCTACGGATGAACTTGTGGATTTCTACAAGGCGATGATGATCGTGAAAAAGGATTCCGCCATCCAATCCATTGCCGACCTGAAGGGCAAAAAAATCGCCTACCAAAACGTGTCTTCCTCTGCCGGTTATGTATGGCCGGCCGCGGTTCTGATGGATAACGGAATCGACCCGTTGAAGGACGTCGAGCCGATTACGGTTAAAGGTCATGACCAAGCTGTCCTTGCCGTGTTGAATGGCGATGTCGATGCAGCAGCCATTTTCCAGGATGCCCGCAATGTCGTTAAGACCGATTACCCCACCGTGTTTGAAGATACACGCGTACTGACCTATACGGAGAAAATTCCGAACGATACGATCAGCGTACGTTCCGATATGAGTACAGAATGGACCCAGAAGCTGCAGAATGCATTTATTGAGATCGGTCAGGACGAAGATGGCCACAAGATCATTTCTGAAATTTACACCCATGAAGGATATGTAAAATCGGATGACACTCAATTTGAGATTGTCCGTGAGTACGGCGAAAAGGTAAAGACAGAGTAAAGGATAAGGGACTGGGTGCCATGATTGAAATTCGCAACGTTTCGAAAACTTACGCTAATGGAACCAAAGGACTGAACCATATCAATCTGACGATCGGCCGCGGTGAATTCGTGGCGATCGTCGGGCTGTCGGGCGCCGGGAAGTCAACCCTGCTGCGGTCGATGAATCGGCTTCACGACATTACCGAAGGCGAAATCGTGTTCGACGGTAAATCGATTACAGCGGCCAAGGGCAAAGAACTGCGCCGCATCCGAAGGGATATCGGGATGATTTTTCAGAGCTTCAATCTTGTGAAGCGCTCTTCCGTACTCCGCAATGTGCTCGCCGGACGCGTCGGATACCATTCCACCCTGCTCACCCTTCTCGGCCGATTTCCGAAGGCCGATGTGGATCTGGCCTTTCAGGCGCTGGACCGGGTAGGCATTGTCCAGAAGGTGTATGCCCGTGCCGATGAGCTATCTGGCGGACAGCAGCAGCGGGTCGCGATTGCTCGAGTGCTCGCGCAGGAGGCCAAGATCATACTGGCGGACGAGCCGGTTGCTTCCCTCGATCCTTTGACCACGAAGCAGGTCATGGATGATCTCAAACGGATTAACACGGAATCCGAAATTACGACGATCGTGAATCTGCATTCGATCGATCTGGCCCGGCAGTATGCTACACGGATTATCGGATTGCGTGCCGGGGAGGTTGTCTTTGATGGAGCGGTATCGGAAGCAACGGACGAGCGGTTTACGGAAATATACGGTCGGCCATTCGGCAAGGATGTGGTATTGGAGGAAACGGCTGTATGAAGATGGAACTGGAAACGGCGCCATTCAAGCAATCAGGTCAGGCCCCCCTTCCTCGCCCGAAACCGCCGGGCAAACTGAAGCATTACATGACAGCGGCTATACTGCTGCTTCTCGTCTGGGGTAGTGCGCTGCAGACGGACGCTACCTTCAAGGAGCTTGTGGAAGGACTGCCGAACATGCTTGACCTGCTGCGGGAAATGTTCCCGCCGAAATGGAGCTATCTCGACAACATTTGGGAGGCGATGCTGGAGACGATACGCATGGCGCTGATCGGCACGACGCTCGGCGCCATCCTGGCGGTTCCGGTTGCGCTGCTGTGTGCAGGCAATTTGGTCAAAAGCCGGTGGGTCACCTATCCTGTTCGCTTCCTGCTGAACTTGATCCGGACCATTCCTGACCTTTTGCTCGCCGCTTTTTTTGTCGCGATATTGGGACTGGGTCCGTTACCGGGGATTTTTGCCCTATCCGTCTTTTCACTGGGTCTGATTGCTAAACTCACCTATGAAGCGCTGGAAGCGATAGACCCTGGCCCGCTGGAGGCGATGACCGCTGCGGGGGCAAATCTCCCGCAGTTAATCGTATACGGTGCAGTCCCGCAGATTCGGGCACATTTCGCTTCTTATACGCTGTACACGTTCGAAATCAATGTTCGTGCCGCTGCCGTGCTCGGTCTGGTGGGAGCTGGCGGGATCGGTCATTATTATGAAGTGACACTCGGATTTTTCGAGTACGACAAGACATGTATGATCATCATCTTCACCCTGATTGTCGTCCTGATGATCGACTTTCTTAGTACGAAATTGCGGGAGAAATTGTTATGAGCAAATCATGGAACGATATCGTTCCCCAACCGAAAAAAAGCCGCCTCCGCTGGCTTATCTACATCGTGCTGGCGGTCGTTTATGTCTGGGCTTTCTCGGGGATCCCGTACTCTGGCATTAAAGAAACGGCAGGTCAGGTGACAAAAGCTATTCTCTCCGGTCTGTTTTCACCCGATTGGGATTTTGTTTATTTACCAGACGGAGAGGATTTGCTGCGCGGCTTGCTGGATACGTTGGCGATTTCCATTCTAGGGACGATCATCTCGGCTGTCATCTGCATCCCATTCGCTTTCTGGGCCGCGGCCAACATGACCGGGTCCATATTCGCCTCCGGATCAGGCAAAGTGCTGCTCAGCCTGATCCGCGTCTTTCCTGAAATCGTAATGGCGCTATTGTTCATCAAGGCGGTCGGCCCCGGCTCTTTTGCAGGCGTGTTGGCACTCGGTCTGCATTCAGTAGGCATGCTCGGCAAACTGTTCTCCGAAGAGGTGGAGCAGATCGATACGGGCCCGACCGAAGCGCTGATCGCTGCTGGTGCGACTAGGCTGCAAATTGTGCGGTTCGCCGTTTTGCCACAGGTACTGCCCGGGTTTCTGTCGTATATCCTCTACCGCTTCGAAATCAACCTCCGCTCCGCCACCATCCTCGGCATCATCGGCGCAGGCGGCATCGGGACACCGCTTATATTCGCGCTGAGCTCACGAAATTGGGACCGCGTCGGCATTATTTTGCTCGGGATTATCGTCATGATTACCTTCATTGATTTGATATCAGGGGCGATTCGAAAAAAGCTCGTTTAACTGAGGCCGTGAATCATGTGAGAATAGGAAGTCCGATTGAAATGGCATGAGACTTCGGAACTCTCCATGATTAAAAAACCCGTATCCATGAAGGATACGAGTTTTTTTTAGTTGTGCTATTGCTCCTCAATCTGCTTGATCAATGTCTTCATTGGATCGATCGGACGGTTTGCGTCATATGGATAGCGATTCAATACCTGAAGCAGTAATTGATGCAGTCTATATCAATTTAAAACTTAATATGGTTATTTTTCTTACTTTTTGACTGCCGTTTTAGCCATTTTAATCAGCTCTTCTTCTGTCAACGGATTTCCCGGATTGGTTGAGATGCTGAATGACTTGCCATTTTCGTTCCAGGAAAGCGTGTTGATTATAAATTCCTTACCAAGCTTGGGATGTTTCTTTTTCACTTCCTCAGCGGTTATATAGGTATACCCTTTCTGCTTCTTATCTTTCGGATCAAGTCGTGTGCTTTGGAATTTAACATAATCGGTTCCGTTCTTATATTGTAATGAAATCATGCTTGATTTCGTCCAATTCACTTTTTTGGAATGGACCTGCTTTTTCAGCTTTTTAGCTTCTGCCTTCAATTCATTATGATATTCGGTGCTGTATGGACCGAGTATTTCCCCCGATACAAAGCGATAATTCTCTGGCAGTTTATTCGGCTCTTTCAGTACCGGTTCTTTTAAAGTAGAGGCTTTCTTCCAATAATCATTATAGGTAGTGTACTCTGGATGTATGTTCCCCATAGCGAAAGTCTCTAGACCTTTTCTATTGGTCAGTTCATTGCTTACGTATACCATATAAGAGTCATTCGGATTCTCCTCGAGCAATTTACTAATTCTGGCTATTTCCTCCTTTTCCAATTGTGCCACTTTGCTCACAGCGGCTGCCGTGCTTGCAGGTTTACCTGGTGCTGCCTCCGCGGCAATATTCATGGCGCCCAGCATCAATACGCCGCTTAGCGCAGCAACTGTTATTTTCATACTTTTGTTCATAGGTCATTTCTCCTTGTGGTTTCTTTTTTCAATATATATAACAATACCGAACAAGGCTTTTGTGACATTGACGCCTAGCTAAATAGTCGAATGTAAACGGACTGTATAATAGTTAAGTAGCCGGGTTGTCCTACTCGTTCTCGAAAAAAATAAATAAAAAAACCGAACCTTTTTGTGTTCGAGAGACAATATAGTGTGTAAGCTGCTTACCCAGGAGGGCCCTCTGAATGCAAAGTGAATATATGTACGAATTACTCAAACAAATGAAAGACGGTGATCAACAGGCGTTTCATACGATGTATGATGCCACCTATCAGGACGTCTACCGAACCGTTTCCTTTCTGGTGGATCATCAGCAGGATCGGGAAGATGTCATGAATGAGATTTATATGCAAATGTGGACGTCACTCGCCAATTACGATACGAATCGACCTTTCCATTTCTGGCTGCACGGCTTGGTCATCCGTCAAGTGCAGAGATTTCGGGTCAAGCGCTGGCGGAGATTCCGAATTTTTGAACGCATCCGTTCCTTCTCTCGGGAAGAGTCGCATTGGGATCAACCTGCTGTGTTGATGGACGGCACGAACCAAATGATATCGCAGGCAATGCAAAAATTGACTGATAAACAGCGAACGGTGATGATCCTCCGCTTTTTTCATGACTATACGCTGGAGGAAATCGCGACATTGCTCGAAATTCCAGTGGGTACAGTCAAGTCCAGATATCATGCAGGCATCCAGGCGCTTCGAAAAAACATATGGAATCTCCCCCCAGAAAGGATGGAAGAGATCAATGACTATTGAACGCAATATCCGTGAACATCTGAACAAAGAAGCAGAAACGATAGATTGCCCACCGGCAATTTCCACCCGAATAGCACGATCCTATTCACAATATTTGCAACAAAAAAGGAGCGAGAAACCTATGAAAAAACGACTAATTGCTGGAATCGTTACAACTGCCATTTTGATTCCAACCGCAGCATTTGCGGCACCTACTCTGATTGAAATGCTGACCAGATCACCGATGACGGCTGAACAAGTCAAGACCGATGAGGTTGGCAAAGCAACACTTGAGAAGCTTTATCACGCATTTCCCGAAACAAAATCGTTTGAGATTATCGAGGCAAGCAACGTTCAAGGTGTCCAAACCAGCATCATCCTCCAGGAAAAAGGGGGAATCGGCAAAAAAATCACCCTTCATACAAACAGTACGACGGGTGAGGTTGAACACGTGATTCAAGAAAATTGGGAGCCTAAGGAGAAGCCACTCACTGCTTTAACCGATCGGGACATCAAGTTGAAGGTGGATCATCTCATAAATAAAATGTATGGCAATATCGAAGAGTACGAGTTTGCTATGGAGCAAATGGAGAACCCGGATCAAAAAACGCTGATGCTGAACTACTCCCAAAAGGGATCCAAAACACCGTTCTACCAGGTATTCGTCCAAGGCAATTCAATCAGTGTTTCACTGATTGGAGGCGAGACTGTATCTTCAAACGGTAAAGTAGAAGGCTTCTTCTCTACCAATGGTAAGCCTGATTATTTTGCAGATGCCTATTTAAACGATGACAAACTGTTTTCTTTACTAAACATGAGCCCAAGCGAATTAAAACAAGAATTAGCAAAAGGTAGTTCTGTAGTGGAGATTGCGGCAGCTAAACATGTCTCGAAGCAGCAAGTAATAGATGTCATTGCAAAAACACAGGTTGATTTACAAATGCAAGGTGAAGCTAATGGCAATGTTCCTAAAAGCAACCTTTCAAATGAGCAAATGTTAAAAGCTATTGAACCAAAAGTATTACAAGTTATTGAATACAAAACGGTAACACCATCAAAGAAATAACGAGTTGAAGGGCATCAAAAGCGTTGAATAATACTTAAAAGCCGGATTCCTCAAAGTAGGAAAACCCGGCTTTATAAATTTCACCTCTGGATACATGTCGTTCGGACCCTGAATCAGATTTCCACCCGTTCCTTTCAGCTGCTTATTAAAGAAATCGAGTACATAATGATTTACGATGCTTGATCCTCTCTTACCATTTATATCTCCTGTTATCCCAGTCAGTTTAATCAACTCAGAATAGAATTGAAGGTCCGTGAAATTGAAGTGTTGGGTTCCTTCTACATAAATCGCACTTCCCCCTTGATGGATAACATTTTTAATAATGTGCAGCTCATCTGAAAGTTGTTTAGTTATTTCGTTATCCAGATTTTTATCCTTTTTAAAATCGACTAACTAGTCTTTAAAACTTCCCGATCTTATGAACATAAACGGTTTGTTTATAACATCTCTATTTTCGACTTCAAATAAGACTTTCGATTGCCCCTGAATTTAACATTTCAATTTGATTGATTACAAACAAACTCTACATCCTTTATCCATATATTCCCAATTTCCCTGCGATCTTCTATTGTTGTCATCTTTGTTTTATAGTCCGTTACACGTCCATCCGGAAAAATGGTAGCAAAGGTGCTATACGTATGATCGATTGTGACCACGATAAACCCATGACTGGCAAGATTCTCAGCTTGTGATGCATGCAGAACTCTACTGGTTCCCATGCCGTGAGATAGCAGTACCAAGGGATAAGGACTTGTAGAAGGTAATATTTCTACATTTTCATAAGAGTTGGTTTTACTATACTTCCAGTAATCGAATACAAAATCGTGCTGTTTTCAGTAGGGTACCAAACTTGAACCATCAGCTCCCTCTTATCGCTTTGATCTTCAGTTAAGACTTCATCCCTATTAAGATCCGTAAAATGAAATGTTTGAGTACCCACTTTTTCTGGACCATCAGGCTTCGGCAAATGAAAGACAGGCAAGTATACAGACAAGCCGGTAGATACAACCAGTAGAATGACGATTAGGGAAGATGAACCATATTTCAACTTTTCTAAAATCAATTGTGGTACTAAGCTTATTTTATTTCGTTCATAAACTTCCTGAAGTTTTCGGCAATTTCTTTGGATCGGGTATGGTGTAAATAATGTCCTCCTTCGAAGGTCATCACTTTTCCATGTACAGAATTTTTGACTTGCTCTTCATGCAATGGTATCCATCCTTCCGTTTCGGTATCATTCGCTTGTAAAAAGAAAATAACAGGCAGATCTTTGGGGAAGGTCAAGTTTTCAGCAGCTTTGAAATTGGGACCAAAATTTTCGCCTTCACTTAAGTTGTTCGGATTAAACGTATTTTTGAGTGAGAGCATTCTAATTTGTTCTCTGGTTTCATCATCAACGGCTGGTGCAACCAGTTGGTCTTCGGCCAGTTTCATTAACAATCGGTAGAACCCTGATTTTTTAAGCACTTTGTACACATCTGTTGGGAATGGATCATCTGTTCCACCCTGCGTTGGAACACTACTATCGATCCCGACAAAAGCACTTACTTCGTTAGGATATTTGTTCACATAATCCAGTCCGTAAATACCCGAAATGGAATGACCCATTAGTGTGTAATGAGTAATATTAAGCTGCTGTAAAGCTTCATGAATTTCACTGACCATATGATCAATAGTTCGTTCTTTTTCGCTTACATCACTTAATCCATAACCAAAAGGCTCAATCACGACGACTTTGTAAAATGGGGATAGCTCATCGATTAGCGGTTTAAAATCAAGGGCTGGTGCTGCTGTTCCGTACCCCGGAAGTAACACCACGGTTCCTTCACCTTTTCCTTGGATCAGCACATTCATGTTTTTCCCGTCAACTGCTACAAACTGACCATAGGGTTTTATTTTCCCTTCCTCCGATTTGTTGCTAACTACATTAACAATAAAGACAGTCGCAATAAATAATGCAAAAGCGATAACGATCGCACCGAATATTTTGAGCAAAATGATTAATATTTTTTTCATCATGATGGTTCTCTCCTGTTGAGTTCGTTTATTGTACAACCGTTTGAAACTCTACTCCTTTTACTTTTTTAATGAAATTTGAAATTGGGAACCAGCCTCACCTGCAAATACAATACGGCCGTTCTCTGGTAAAACAACAACATTCTTACCGCTGACCACGCTGTGATTAATACAAATTCCGTTCTGATCATAGATAGCAAAGGCTCCATTTGCAGGTAACTTCACTGTCATGACTTTTCCTTTCGCAGTAGCGGGTACCGAAAACCATTTGGCATGTCCATCTGCTTGAATCGTTGTTGCGGATTGTTTACCCGAATAGATTGGTTTCACCATTTCCTCACTGGCGAATACATAACCTGAAAATGTAAGATACTCTCCTCCGTTCTTTTTGGAGAAATGAATGTCCATCGTATCTCGTCCGGCAGTACCCGGAATCTGCAATTGATTGGCTGCTTCGTTGGCTCCAATAATTTTATTATTGGACATATACCCTGGATTCTCTTTATTGATATGAATAGGCAGGATCGATGTAGCATTAAGATAGAGCATTGATGTGTATTTCTCATTCACCAGATAATATTTTTTACCATCGCGCTTTGCCCATGCAGCGTTAATCTCCTTGGGTAATGTATTGGCTTTGAGCTTCTCCGCATTATATTCTGAGAAAGCCACCTGTCCGAGTCCTGGAATGGAGATATAAGATCGAGACCACAGGTAGGTATTCCCATTTTTCTCCACAACGAATTTCAACTTTTCTGTACCATCATCACTCACAAAAGTACCATCTGATGTATAGGTGTATTCTTGAACCGGATTACTTGGAGCCGTGAGAGAGGAGACCGTCATTTGTCCAGCCTTATTTATTTTGATCTTCGTAACTGAATTATTGCCACCATATATCCCTGCAAACTTGGAGATTTCTTTAGGCATATCGGCCTTCACAGGTACGCCAAATGATTTTTCCGGTTTCCGTTCTGTAATAATGCCCTTATCTTCAAGTGCGCTGAGTAATAACTCACTCGCAATGAATTGATTGGTTATGCTTGCTCCGCCTGAAGAGATAACGGCTGCAGCCATGTTGTATTCCGGAAGTACCACAAGTGAAGAATGATAAGATAACGTATCTCCACCTTTTGTAACCGCCTTGATGCCGTAGTCACTGAATGGGTACAAGTCCACGCTATCCCATCCTAATCCGTAAGAGATAGACGCATCGCTGTCCTATGGCCACATGCCCTTTTTGTATTCTTTTTGTTCCATGGCCTGTACCGATTTGCTGGATAAAATGCCTTTGACTTCTCCAGTGAAGATTTGCGAGAATTTCACCAGATCTTGAGCCGTGGAATAGATGCCTCCTGATGCAATGGTATTATAATTCTCTTGTGGAAGCTGGCCTTCATATAACGGCGAATAGATTCCTGCCATATCTGCCGGGTTAACCACATCTTGTGGTGTTTTCGTATGATCCATTTTCAGAGGCTCTGTAAAGTGTTTGTGTATAAATGCCGTAAAGCTCATGCCACTGACTCGCTCCACCAAAATTTCAGCTAAAGTAAACCCGGCGTTTGTATAAACCGAATACGCACCAGGTTCTGCCTTCAAATTCTGTGTGGTCAATTGTTCCAAAAAGGTATCATGTGCAAATGTATCATTGTCCCCATACAAGGTTGCATTGTGGCTCGAAGGGACAAGAAGGCCGGCCGAATGGTTCAACAGCATGCGAGGTGTGATTTGCTTATATCGATCATCTTTCATCTTGAATTCCGGAATATAGGTTGTCACTGGCAGATCGAGATTCACCTTGCCTTCATCCACCAGCTTCATCACTGAAGCTGTAAGAAACATTTTACTGGTTGACCCTATGCCATAGATCGTGTTCGTAGTAAGAGGTACCTTGTCGTTTAGATCGTTCTTCCCCGTTTGACCGGACACCATAATCTCTCCACCATCAATGAGTGCATATTGTAGACTCGTCGTACCGTACGTCTCCGTCAGCAATTTAGCTTTTTCGATTACGGTTTTCTTTGTTGTCTCATACGTAAGGTTAATGCTGTTATTCATGGCAGCCGGTGCGGCCATTGCAGATAGCGGGGCTAACATGGTTAACACTAGCGTTAAAGCTGCAATTGAAGTTCGTTTTTTGACTGTTCTCTTGACCACGTTCGTTTTCTCTTGTTGTATCATCTGCATCTTCTCCTGTCATTATCTCTTTATTAGAGCATCTTTCTTGGTGCTAAAATAATCTTAACGAATATAGATGTACTCTTCGTGACGGCTATATGAACCGAATATGAACAGGCAAATTTATTTTTGTGTACATGATGATTCACGATCCTCGATTCTTCCTTTTTTCTCCATAAAAATATCCCCGTTAAGTGTCTACTTAAAGGGGATATTATCATTCTGCAACTTTTTTTCTGTTACTGTCTTACTACCTTCGCATGCTACCTTATTAGACTTAGCCTATTTCAATGAAATTTCAAATCGGGAACCAACCTCACCTGCAAATACAATACGACCGTTTTCTGGTAAGAAAACCTCATTCTTACCACTGACCACGGTGTGATTAATACACACACCCTTTTGATCATATACTGCAAAGGCTCCATTTGCAGGCATCTTCACTGTCATGACTTTTCCTTTCACCGTTGCGGGTACCGAAAACCATTTGGCATATCCGTCTGCTTGAATGGTTGTAGCGGATTGTTTACCCGAATAGAGTGGTTGTACCATTTCCTCACTGGCGAATACGCTACCTACGGCTGTAATGTATTCTACTCCGTTCTTTTTGGAGAAATAAATTTCCTTTGTATCACGCCCTGCCATGCCAGGGATTTGCAGCTCAGTGACTGCTTCATTTGCTCCAATAATCTTATTATTGGACATATATCCTGGAGTCTCTTTATTCATGTGAATAGGGATGATTGGTGATAAATGGAGATAAACCGTTGAGGTATATTTTTGATTCACCACGTAATATCTTTTACCTTCACGCTTCTGCCAAGCGGCTGTTACATCTTCGGGTAATGTATTGGCTTCCAGCTTCTCGGCTGTATATTCTGAGAAAGCCAACTGTCCAAGTCCTGGCAAGGATATATAAGATCGAGACCACAGGTACGTACTTCCGTTCTTCTCCGTTACAAATTTCAACTTTTCTGTGCCTTCATCGTTAAGAAAAGTTCCATCCGCTGTATATGTGTAATTTTTAGCCGAATCACTCGGCGCTGTGAGTGTGGATACCGTCATTTGTCCAGTATGATTCATTTCGATCTTCTTAACCGAATTATTGCCGCCATATAGACCAGCATACGTGGATATTTCTTCGGGTATATCGGCCTTCACTGGCACGCCAAACGATTTTTCCGGCTTCCGTTCTGTAATAATGCCCTTTTCCTCAAGTGCGCTGAGTAATAATTCACTCGCAATGAACTGATCTTTGGCACTTGTCCCACCTGATGAGGTAACGGCTGCAGCCAGATTGTATTCCGGCAGTACGATTAATGATGAGTGATACGATATGGTATCTCCACCTTTCGTAACGGCCTTGATGCCGTATTCACTGAATGGGAACAAGTTCACACTATCCCACCCTAGCCCGTAAGATATAGACGTATCGCTATCCTCCGGTCACATGCCTCTTTTGTATTCTTCTTGCTCCATGGCCTCTACCGACTTATTGGAAAGAATGCCTTCGACCTCTCCCGTGAAAATTTGTGAAAATTTCACAAGATCTTCAGCGGTAGAGTAAATGCCTCCAGTAGCGATGATATTATAATTCTCTTGTGGAAGCTGCCCCTCAACCAAAGGAGAATAGATTCCCGCCATTTTTGCCGGATCAACCAGATCCTGCGGTGTTTTGGTATGTTTCATGTCCAGGGGCTCTGTAATATATTTGTGTATAAATGCAGTAAAGCCCATGCCACTAACTCTTTCGACCAGAACTTCCGCTAATGTAAAACCATCATTACAATATACGGAGTATTCTCCTGGATCGGCTTTTAGAGTCTGTGTCGCCAATTGATCCAGAAAAGTGTCATGTGAATACGTGTCATTATCCCCGTACAGTGTGGCATTGCTGCCGGAGCTGCCCAGCAGACCGGAGGAATGATTCAACAGCATGCGTGGTGTAATTTGTTTGTAGCGATTATCTTTCATCTTAAAGTCCGGGATATAGTTCACAACAGGCACATCCAAATCAATCTTGCCTTCGTCAACCAGCTTCATTACAGCAGTGGTAAGCACCATTTTACTGGTTGAACCAATGCCATAGATCGTGTTCGAAGTAAGAGGCACCTTGTTATTTACATCGTTCTTGCCCGTTTGACCGGACACTACAATCTCTCCAGCATCGATTAATGCATATTGCACACTGGTCGTACCGTACGTCTCGGTGAGTAATTTGGCTTTTTCGACCACCGTTTTCTTCGTTGTCTCGTACGTAAAATTACTGCTGTTCATGACAGCTGGTGCGGCCATGACTGACATTGGAGTTAACATCATTAACACCAGAGTTAAGGCGGTGATTGAAGTTCGTTTTCCCTCTTGTCGTCCCATTCACATCATCTCCTGAGTTTAAATTAGAGTTCTTTCGGATCTACAAATTTCACCTCTGGGTAGATGTCGCTCGGCCCCTGAATCAGGTTTCCACCCGTTCCTTTCAATTGCTTGTTAAAGAAATCGAGTACATATTGATTTACGATGCTTGATCCTCTTTTACCATTGATCTCTCCTGTGATCCCGGACAGTTTAATCAGTTCTGAATAAAATTGAAGATCCGTGAAATTGAAGTGCTGGGTTCCTTCTATATAAATCACATTTCCCCCATGTTCAATAACATTTTTCATAATGTGCAGCTCATCTGAAAGAAACTTAGTTACTTCGTCATCCGAATTTCTATCACTTTCAAAATTGGCTAACCAGTCTTCAAAATTTCCCGATCTGATAAACATAAACGGCTTGTTTATATCATCTCTATCCTCTACTTCATTCAGTGACCCATCCATATTAACCCCGGCCTTGATTCGATGATCCAAATACGTTGCATTAAACGCCGTTGCACCCCCAAAAGAATGCCCCATCGAGCCTATGTTATTTAGATCAATTTTCCCTTTGAATTGACTTTCAATTGCACCTGAATTCAGCTTTTCGATTTCATTGATTACAAACTCCACGTCTTTTGTCCATATATCCCCGATTTCTCTGCGGTCATCTATGGTTGTCATCTTTGTTGTATAGCCCGTTACACGGCCATCAGGAAAAAGGGTAGCAAAAGTGCTGTACGTATGATCGATTGTCACTACGATAAACCCATGACTGGCCAGATTCTCGGCCTGTGATGCTTGTAGAACTCTACTGGTTCCCATACCATGAGATAGCAGCACCACAGGATAAGGACTTGCAGAAGGTAATATTTCTACATTTTCATAAGAGTTGCTATGACTATACTTCCAGTAGTCGAGCACAAATTCAGGCAGTTTCAAAGAAGCAGAGAAGCTCTGAATATACGTTTTGAACATTTCTTTATTATTTGGAAACAGCGTGTCACGCTTGTTGTTATTAATATTTTCAGTTGGGTACCATACTTGAACCATTAATTCCCTCTTATCACTTTGATCTTCAGTCAAGACTTCATCTCTGTTCTGATCTGTAAAATGAAAGGTTTGAGTACCCACTTTCTCTGGACCATCAGGCTTCGGCAAATCAAAGACTGGCAAGTATACAGACAAGCCGGTAGATACAACAAGTAAAATGACGATTAGGGAAGATAAACTATACTTCAACAGCTTCCCTATTTTTAGATTCACCATCTTACCTGAATGTCTCAATAAAACGATGAGTATGAATAGCGCCGTCATAATATATACCAAAAGTAACTGCCATCTGTATCCCTCAACAAACAATTGAACTAATAATATAACGCTACTTCCTATACCCACACCCAATCCTGTCTTCTTAGCACTTCTTTTAATGAACAATAGATCTACGAGTAAAGCGAAACAGGATAGAACTAAAAGTATCTCAAATAATCTCATTTTGAATTCCTCTCTCTCATCACGGACATCAGCAGAATTGGACATACTATGGAAAAACCGTCCCCAGGACGGCTTTTCATATTCATTAATACACAACTGTGAAATTACGAGTAGACTTTTACAGGATGTTTATTTCGTTTCGTTCATGAATGCTCTAACATCTTCAGCTATTTCTTTGAATAACGTATGGTGTAAATAATGTTCTCCATCCATCGTTATTACTTTTCCATGTACCGAGTCTTTGATCTGTCCTTCGTGCAAAGGTATCCATCCTTTTACACCTTCATTATTCGCTTGAATAAGGAGAAGAAGCGGAAGATCTTTAGGGAAGGTTAACCCTTGAGCCTCTTTAAAATTGGAAGAAATATGGTCCATCTCATTCAACATCGTGGAACTATTTGAGTTTTTATTTGACAGCATTTTCATCTGCTCTACAGTGTGGTCATCAAATGGGAGTCCGGTATAAGGGTCACTACCAAATTTGACCGCCAATCTTTGGAGACCTGATTTTTTAAGAAATGCGAACGTTTTTAATGGGAATTTAACATCCATACCCGGTTGTGTTGGTACACTGCTATCGATTCCGACAAAGGCAGTCACCTCGTTTGGATATTTGTTCACATAATCAATGCCGTAAATGCCTGCAATGGAGTGGCCCATGAGCATGTATTGGTTAATGTTAAGCTGTTGTAGAGCTTCATGAACCTCACTTACGATATTCTCTGTGGTTCGTTCTTTTTCAGTTCCATCACTTAATCCATAACCGAAAGGCTCAACCGCCACAACTTTGTAATATGGAGATAGCTCATCGATGAGCAGCTTGAAATCAAGCGCTGGTGCAGCTGTTCCATAACCTGGAAGAAGCACGATCGTTTCCTTGCCTTCGCCTTGAATGAACACATTCATATTTTTCCCGTCTACAGATACGTGCTGGCCGTAGGGCTCTATCTTTTTCGCCTCCGAATTGCTACTGATCACATTCGTGATATAAACGATACCTAGAAAAAGAACAATGGCGATAACGATTGCTCCTATGATTTTAAGTATAATGTTTCGTATCTTCTTTGATTTCGTTCCCTTAGTTTTCATTACCTCTGTTTGTGTCACTCTCATCTTCTCCTGTCTAGAGCTATTTGATAGGCTTCCTTCATTGCCGCTAATGAAATCTTATCCAATGAAGATGTACTCCCCGTGACGTCAATATGAACGGAGTATGAACAAGCAAATAAATGAATAATTACTGCGACGTCATTGGCGGATAAATTGGCGTGAACACATTATTGAATTTCCTTTATAAATCCCCTGAATCTTTCAGCAATTTCTTTGGCATGGGAACGATACAAATAATGATTCGCTTCCAGGAGCACCACTTCACCATGTACAGAATCCTTTATTAACTTCTCGTGCTCGGGAATCCATCTGTACGTTGCCGGGTGATTCTTTTGAATAAAGAAAATAACAGGAAGATTCGGAGGGAAAGTTAGCTGTTCAGCTGCTTTAAAGTTGGAATACATGCTTTCTGCCTCATTTAATTGAGTGGTATTATACATGTTTTTGCGTATCAGAATGTTCAATTGTTCTTTCGTTTGTTCATCATAAGGCAGTCCATCATAAGGGTCAGCACTCAGTTTCAATTGTAATCGGGCGAAACCTAAGTTGCGGAACCATTTAATCGGTTGTGTTTCTGACGAATCAATCTTTTGTTCACTCAGCGCTGGAACACTACTATCCAGTCCGACAAATGCACGAACTTCATTTGGATATTTGTTCACATAATCCAGGCTATAGATCCCGGAAATGGAATGGCCCATAAGGATATAACGATCAATATGGAGACTCTGTAAAGCTTCATGAATCTCACTTACGATATTTGCCGTGCTGCGCTCCTTTTCGGTCTGATCGCTCAATCCGTAACCAAAAGGCTCTACGACGACGACTTTATAATATGGGGATAACTCTGAAATAAGCGGTTTGAAATCAAGTGCTGGCGATGCCGTTCCAAAGCCGGGTAAAATCACGACGGTTTCTTCGCCTTTTCCTTGAATGGTGACATTCATCTGATTCCCATCTACAGATACATGCTGACCATAAGGTTCCAATCTCTTCTGCTCCGAATGACTGCTGATTTTGTTAACGGTATACACGGCGGCAACAAAAAGTAGGATAGCTATAACGATTGCACCTAATACTTTAAGCAAAATGTTTAATACTTTCCTCGATTTGGTTCCACCCCATTTTTTCTTCTCTCTTTCTTTTGTCACACACATCTGCTCCTGTCCTCATCTGGTTAATGGCCGTAACAAGCCGTTCATGCAAGCCTAACCAACCAAGATGTCCTCACCTTGACGGCAACATGAACGGAGTATGAACTAACAAAAAAATGCCACGTTTCACATACAAGAAAGCTTGCATGTGAAACGTGGCATGAAAATACGGTTTAGACAATCCGGATGGACATTCTATACATCCACCTTATCCTGTAATTCTAACTATCGGTTGGCGTAGAGATTGGCAACGTGACAATAAAGGTCGTTCCTTGACCTGGTTCACTTTCTACTCGGATGTCCCCTTGATGAAGCGATACAATCTGTTTAACGATGGCAAGTCCCATACCGCTACCGTCATACTTGCGGCTGTGTGAACGATCGGCCTTGAAAAAACGCTCAAATATGCGCTTCTGATCTTCCAGGGGAATACCGATGCCCGTGTCGGATATTCGAATAGTCACGTTTTTGATATCCTGCTGGATGCTGACGTGAATCACGCCGCCATCCTTGGAAAATTTGATGCCATTGCTGAGGATATTCGTCCATACCTGATTCAATTGGTCACGATCAGCCGTTACTTTAACGGTCTGTAAATCAAGCTCAAAATGAATGTTGCGGGCAGACCATTGCGGTTGGAGCGCCACGATGACTCGCCTAATCTGTTCATCAAGACTGACTGTGACGAGCCGCAGTTGCTGTGACTGCGATTCAAGCATACTCAGCTTGAGCAGGCTATCACTCATGGTGGACATCCGCTTCGCTTCAGCGATGATAATATCGAGATACCGGCTTCGTTCTTGATCGGAGAGGTCTACTTGCTTGAGCGCTTGAGCGTAACCGGATATCGAGGTGAGCGGGGACTGTACCTCGTGCGACACGTTCGTTACGAATTCCCTGCGCATCTGCTCAAGTTGCTGGAGATCGTGCATCATGTCTTCGAAACTGCGAGCCAACGTACCTAGCTCACTCGTTTGCTTAATATTCAGCTTGACGTTGAAATCTCCAGCTGCAATACGTTTGGTTGCTTTTGTCAGCTTTTTGATTGGTCTGACCAGGAATACAGAGGCAATAAGAATCAATAAGCTTCCTGCAATCAACGAACAGGTTGCAAAGATCAATCCCCACTTGGCGACAAAAGAGGTAGAAGGTGGAGCGAGCGTCTCCAAAAACATCGCTTTCGTTCCCATTTCTGTTTTCACCGGCAACCCTAAGAGAACCGTAGCAATACCATTCGGCGTGTCTTGAACAACGCCTCCATCGATGACTTTCTTTAACTGCTCCATCGTCACCGTAGCAGGTTTGTGTCCGTTAAGTTTACCGTAAGACTGGAACTCTCCCGTTGCTTCGTAAATCCGAATATGATAAGAATCGAGCTGCTTCATTCCACTTACGAACGAGTCCGCTTCACTTAACGGCAGGGTCTTGTAAATCTGCACGATGTCTTGTCCAAAGTTGCGCAAGTTGATTTGAGCGTTTTGGTTCAATTTATCTTCGAATATCCAAGTGGACATAAAAAAAGAAATGATCGTGCCCGCAATGACGGAGACTAGAAATGTCAGGACCACACGGATATATAAAGATTTAATCATTCGTAAACCTCAAGCCGGTAGCCAAGCCCACGAACCGTTTCGATCCGAAAATCAGATGTAGCCGCAAACCGTTCGCGCAAGCGTTTGATATGTACATCTACGGTTCGATCATCTCCAGCATAATCAATCCCCCAAATTTGATCGATCAATTGCTCGCGCGTATAGACTTGTCCGGGTGTACCAGCAAGCTTATACAGCAATTCGAACTCCTTGAGCGGCAGCGTGAGCGCCTCTGTTCCTCTCATCACCTTATAGGTTTGCCGATCAAGTGTAACGCTTCCTAACTGAATCGTCTGTGTAGAGCCGATCCGGTATCGTTTAAGTAATGCTCTCACACGCACCGTTAACTCCAATGGATCGAAAGGTTTGGTCAAATAATCGTCTGTCCCAAGTTCGAATCCTTTTACCTTCTCCCATGTTTCGCCTCTCGCTGTCAGCATAAGAATCGGAAGATCAGGATTGACTCTTCGGAGTTCTTTGCACAACGTCCAGCCATCCATAATCGGCATCATAATATCGAGCACGACAAGATCAACATGCGTTGAAGCATAGACGTTCATTGCTTCCTTGCCGTCCGCGGCCTCGGCCGTTGTGAATCCGTCGTTACGTAGAAATAAACAGACGAGTTCGCGAATATTCGCATCGTCGTCAGCAACCAGTATAGTAGGCATCCGTTCCCTCTTTCCCATCTCCTATTGAAGTACCATTATACTATAAAGTAATCATGTATTAATCCCATACTACCTAATCATCATACCCGGGATTATCATGGAATGCACCTCGAATGCTTTCATCCCTGGACAAATCAGCGACAGAGGATTCATTCCCCTGCCGCCTTCTCTTTCGTATATTAATTTTTCCGATTCCACTCCGTTATCCGCTTCTGCTTTCTTTTTTGAATTTCATGATGGACCAGACAACCAATAACAGCAGAACGGACAGACATACGCTGATGCTGACCCGATTCTGTCCATCGATGAGAAAAAGAACCGTGATTACCGAAAGGCAAAGCGCAGTAAACGCGGTTACATAGGGGAAGCCCCATACCTTAAAGCTGGGCTGCACCGGATAAGCTTTGCGAAGCTTCAGCTGGGAGAAACAAATACAGATCCATACCAGCACCACAACGAAGCCTGGAACCGCCATCAGAACCCGAAACAATTGGTCTTGTGCGATCAGTCCCAGCAGTGAACCTGCCAAAAGAATGATCGCGCAAAGTTTCAGCGTATTAAGCGGAATGCCTTTGCTCGTGGTCTTGGCCAGGCTCCTTGGTGCCTCCCCGGCAGCTGCCATGGAATAGATCATGCGCGTCGCACCATAGATACCGGAGTTAGCTGCAGAGAGCACGGCCGTTACCAATATGAAATTCATGATGTGGGCCGCTCCCTGTAATCCCGTAGCGGACAACACCTGAACGAAAGGACTTGACTCTCCCCCCAGCTGGTTCCATGGAATCAATCCGCAAATAATCAGGAGCGGCAGCGTAAAGAACAAAATCACCCTTAATATAAAGTTGCGTACAACTTTCGGCAGGATTTTCTCCGCATTTTCGGTCTCGGTTAATGTGAGACCTATTAGCTCGGAGCCTCCATACGAAAAGGTGACGACAAGCAGAGCCGAGAATATGGCAAACCATCCATTTGGCAAAAACCCGCCGTGAGCAGTGAAATTTTGAAGGTACGGGGTGTCCGAACTCGGAATAATGCCAAACATCAGAAAACTTCCCAGCACAATAAAACTAATAATCATCGCGATTTTTATCCCGGCAAGCCAGAATTCCACTTCGCCAAAACTTCCAACACTCATCATATTGATTAAAATAATGAGCGCCGCACTTGCAAGGCTCAGCAGCCACAGCGGAACCTCCGGAAACCAGTATTGCAGAAAGCTGCCTGCTGCAATCACTTCAATCACGCATACCGACAGCCACATGAAACAATACATCCAGCCCATGACAAAAGAAACCCGCTTACCAAAGGCTTCGCGAACAAAATCCTTCATATTGCGGCCCGGATACACCGTAGCCATTTCCGTCATCGCTCCCATAACGACCAGAAGAAGCAGTCCCGCAAAGATATAAGAGAAAATAACGCCCGGACCGGCGAGACTGATCGTCTCGGCACTTCCTTTGAATATCCCGGTGCCGATTACACCGCCCATCGCCATAAAGCTGATATGCCTTGGCCTCAATTTCTTCTGTAATGAAACTTCATCTTGTTTTGCCATTCACATATCCCCCTGATGACTTTCAAATTAATCTATTGATAAGTATAACCTTTTCTTCTAAGGAAACAACTTAAGAAATTCGCAAAGTTAATGAGGAAGTACGATAGCTCTAATGCCTCATATTCTTTAATAAACGGTAAATAGGTTGTTCCTGGAGCGCGGATCATAAAAGAGCCCTGGGAGGTCCCGGGCTCTTTATTCATTCGTTATGATTATCGCTAGCTCATACCATCACTGCTTCAGTGACGGACAGTACTTCATGGTTTGATCATCATTGAATTACATTCATTGCTTCCCTGTTGAGACGATTCTGACATTGCTGATTTTGGACATATTACCGGAAGTATCGTACGCAACGATAAAATATTGATACGTTGTATTCGGCGTCAAGCCGCTATCCTTATAATCCGTCGTATTCGACGTTCCAATGACGGTATTATTCCGATAAACCTTATACTCTGTAATGCCAGCATTATCGAAAGAAGGAGTCCACTTCAGTTCCACCGATGAATCGGATACGGCTACCGCCTCTTCGATGGTTGGCTGCATCGGCGCTTCGGTATCCGCGATGGTCGGTGACCACCAGTTACCCGAAACGACAATCATGCTTAGGAGACGCAGCGTATTCCCAAAGTACACATCATCATTCGTGGAGATGGAGGCATTGTGGTCCCATAATCGGTTGAGCCACTCCTGATTCGCCGGATTTATCATGGCGCTGACCATCATCGGCGCAGAAAATGATGTATCCGTATAATCCACGAGTGCTTTTGACCCGTCCAGCTTGTAACCACCATATATTTTGCTTGGATCATCTCCGGTCACTTGGCGAATCCAAGACGTCATTTTATTCAGCTGCTCCTTGGCACGAGTTTCCCCTGTCATGAGAGCGTCCGTACCGATCCGCCAAGGAATACGCGAAGAGTTATAACTATAGTCCCCGTCCGTTTCAGACTCCAGGAATGTTGAATCTGCCGGAGCATAGCTGCCGTTTTTCTTCACCACAAAATCGGGCAGCAGTCCCGCATTCGGACTGTACTTTTTGTATAATCCTTCGCTGATGGAATAGGTTTTGTCAATGACGCGGTCCCAATTGGCGTCTCCGCTCGCGTTTTTGAAGTCTTTCAAATGTTGAAGCATAAAATCGGAAGGACGCGTAGCACTGCCATATTTAGCATCGTCGTCGCTTACCCAATCTGCAAGCTTCAAAGTCCACTCAGCATGACTGACATCGCTCTTCATGATCGCGTCAATTACTTTTTTGGCTTCGGCCAAGTAATTGATCTCACCATCGCTTCCCCACTGGCGATCCGCAAGGAGCAACGCGTATGCGATATCCATATCACCGTCCGTGGCCGAATCCACGCCGCTGACATTCACGACAGCCTTGCCTGTATCGCCCTGCTTCCAAGCCATAAGGTCCGGGTTGATCTTGCTTGGATGTGCTCTGAAATATCGATATAGTCCGTCAAAATAAGCCTTGGCCTTAGGATCATGACCCGCCATGTGTGCGGTGATCAGCATCCCGTATCCGTGCGCTTCCGAAACGGTCATCGCTTGATACTTGACATTAAGCTCCTTGTCAAACTCTTCTTGGAACCAGTCCCCGTCGGCATACCAGACGTAGTACTGATCCGGCTCCGAAGATTGAAGATACGGCTTCTTTTTCAAGTATTTATGCTTCCATTCATCATACAGCCGGGCAACGGTTGCATCCAGTTGCGCTTGTTGCATATGATTTGGCTTGATCGAGCCGGAGGTGTAGGCCGTATGCTGCGGAAACGGCTTGTAAGGCCCGGTTCCTTGTGAAGAAGACATCGTTTTCAAGCGGATTTCTTCAGACGGCAGCGATTCGACTCCTCCCGCGGTAACGGCTGTCACCTTGTACCGATATTCCGTGTCAGGCGTCAGCCCGGTATCGATATATGTTATTTCCTTGGTTGTTCCAACGTGACTATCGTTGCGGTAAACATGATAACGATCCGGCGCCTTGCCGGAAGGCGCTCTCCAGGTCAGGTCAATTTGGAAAGGAGACACGCCTTTGCCCGCCAAACCATCCAAAGCGGTTGGAGGCTCATTCCCCTCGGCCTGATTCGAAGTGCTTACCGTGACTGGGCTGGAATTGTCTCTTCTGCCAACAGACTTGATCACCAGATTATATTGAATATCCGGGTTCAATTTGTCGATAACAACGCTGTACTGCGACGTTCCCGACTTTACTGGCACATAGAGGCTCCAATGCTTGCTGATCTTGTCATCCTTTTCGTAAATACGGAATCCTCTTACCTGCTCTTTGCTTGAGGAAGGCGACTTCCAGGTCAACGTAGCTTTGGTACCTTGGAGTTTAACCTGTGCTCCCTCCACCGGATCCGGTTTGGTGTCTGTTCGTTTGATACCGTAATGATCGTACACCTTCAGCCCATTTTTCCCGTATCCGCTCTTTCCTTCATCTTCAACAGCAGCCGTATAGGCATCGAATTTCAGAATTTGATCTGCAACCGACACATCCGTAAACATTTTTTTCTTCGGCTGGTTGTTAATCGCTGCGAAGAAGTCGTCATAAGGTTCGTTCTTGTAATAGAATTTGTTTCCAAACGCATTGGACATCAAATACACCGTTCCTTGAGGATTGACGACGTTGCCTGCTTCGTCTTTTTCCAGTTTTTTCGGATCGATGACCTTGTCCCCGTACATCTGGAAGGAACGCATATACATATGATCGTGTGCCTCAAACACCATATCGATGCCAAGCTCGTCAAAAACAGGAATCAGATTTTTCCTGTAAAATTTAACGCGATCTCCTTCCCATTGCGCGGAATTATCGCCAGCTGCATAAGGCGCTTTGTGAAGCGTCACGAATTTCCACTTCTTGTCGGTCTTCGCCACCGTATTCCGCATCCAATCAATCTGGTTCCAAAACTGTTCGTGCTGTTCATCATCCCAGTCGACGGTGCCGTCTTTGTTCAGCTTGCCGTCAAACTGCGAGTTGTACACCATGTAAAGCGCGTCGCCGTATTCAAAAGAATAGACCGAGCCGTCATGCGTTGCATCCACCACTTTCCGTGGCAGATTGAAATGGTTGTAAAAGTTATTATTCGGCGTTGTGGCATCCCCGTCCCAATCCGATACTTCGTGTCCGCCCAGTACGGGTACAAATGGCACTTTCATCAGATGCTCCTGCGCGAGCCCGAGCATCCACTGCCATTGCTCTTCCAGGTCGCCATTATCAACCAGATCGCCGGCATTGATCAGAAATTTGGGGTTACCCATATGTTCGTAAGCTTTCTTGAAGGTATCTGCCCATGGTTCAAAGCCCGATTTGCTCGAGGCCTGAGAGTCGGCTCCCACGATAAAGCGATATGGTTGCGGTGTCGCCGTATCGGTTTTAAACGATCCAACGGAGCTCCATATCGAACCGTCGCCTACCCGGAATACATAATCGGTTCCCGGCTTTAATCCATTCGCGCTTGCTTTATGGCTGAAGAACTTTTTCTTCTTACCCGTCGTTCTGTCACCCTTGGTCATATAAGTCGAAATTTCCTCGGAAGATCCGGTGAATTCAAGAACTCCCTCTTTCGGAAACACGTTACCGGTTCCCGTTGATTCGGCTACCTGGACTTTCGTTCCGGCCGAGGTATCCGTGTACCAAGCGAAAGCCATGCTTGTTTTAGGATCGCCGTTCAAGGTCATGTTAATGAGTTTCGGCTGAGAGACTGAACCTACAGTCGTAAAACTCCACTCGATATTTCGAATCAGGGGAGAGCCGTCTTTTCCTTGGACCGCGGTTTGGGGAATGGTAACCCTGTAGCTTTTCCCTTGACCTAATCCGCCATGCCCAATGCGCAAGGTCGTTTGATTTATGACTTCGACGGCAAGGCTTGGAACAGGCTGATTCTGTCCATCCCGAACCGTGATGTCCTGTTTGGCCGTTACCGTGATCGGTTTATTGAACTTAACCTCAATCGGCGTTGTTACGGCTACATTTTCCGCACCTTGTCCCGGCACATAGGATACGTCGATGGTAGGCTGTTCAGGCGTTGTTCCGGAAATCGGTTCTCCGGTTACGCGAATGTTCCGAATTTTACTGGAACCTCCCGATCCAATGCCTTTCGGATTATCTTTAGGGTTGGTTGGCTTATTAGAGTTAACCACCCAGCGGATATACAGCATTTGCTTATCGTCTGCATTCGGCAGGGAGACGTTATTAAGTATGCAGGATTGATTTGGACAATTGTAGCTTGAAACGATATTCATCTGAACAGTGCCTCCAGGGACGTCGGTCCATACCGTTCGGTCGGTACTTACCTGTACTTTGAAATCGTTAGGAGCGGAACCCGAGGAGCTTTGCTCCGAGGATAGTTTGATATTCTTGTAGGCTGAGGTAGAAACCATGGCCAACCAATATTTCTTGCCCTGGCCGTTATCCCAGCCCTGGTAGCTAATATCTTGGGCTTTACTGTCGTAGTATTCAAAATATCCTCCGACCTGTTGGAGGATGGAGGAAGACTTGTTGAGTCCTCCGGTTGCAGGATGGACGCCTCCTTCTCCCTTGTTCTTGAAGACCCATTCGGCGATTAAGGCCTCGGCCGCTTTCCCCGACCCATCGGAGGTCAGCTCGGGCTTACCCGTCACGGAGTCGGCATATGAATTCGCCGGCAATGTCCAGGGGATCAACAATAATGCTAAAAACAATAAGAACATCCGCTTTGGATTCCTTCCTCTTTTCTTCTTGATTCGCATGCTTTGCACCCCTTTCCCGTTCAACATGAACGGTTTGGCTTGAGGATTCGATTTGAATCCCGCCTTCTTGAATATATCCGATGTTTTCTCAGGATTCTCGCGGAATCTTATTTAAAAATGGCCCTTTTCAACATATATTGCTGTTATTTTGATTAACAATTCAATCGGCTTCGGGTACAATGAGGACATCATGACCCAGTTGGATTTTCGTGAGAGGTGATTTGACATCAACTTTTTTTGCTCCGATCCCTTTTATATCAGTCGAGAGAGCAAATCCCGATCGAGTATTCCTTCATTCCACTATCACGACGCTTATGAAATTCTGTACATTGTCTCGGGCGAGCTGCATTATTGTATTGGAAGTCAGCCGTTTCAGCTTGTGGGCGGTTCCATGCTGCTCATTCGCAAGAATGACGGACATCGTCTGATCAATCCTAACGGTGCGCCATTTGAAAGAGTGACCCTGCTCTTTCAAGAAGATTTCTTAGGTGGGTTGTTGACCGAGGATTCGTCTTTTCATCCGCTCTCCCCTTTCCAAACAGGTTCCGGCTCCATCCGGTTAAAGGGTCAGGAGCAGGGGTATGTCGAAGGGATTTTTGCGAAGATGGCCGCCGAATCGGCCAACGGATTTCCAGAGTCGAATTTCTATCTCAAAATCCTGTTGTCTGAGCTTTTGGTGTTCATCCACCGCATTCTAAACAGCGGCCGTCAATACATAAATGTCTCAACCAACCAGGTTCATCAGCGTATTTCCCATATTGCCCACTTTATCAATCACCACTACGATCAGCGGCTGACATTAGAGGAACTCACCAGCCGATTCCATGTAAGTCCCTCCCATCTGAGTCGAACCTTCAAGGAATCAACAGGGTTTACTCTGATCGAGTATGTGAATCACGTACGGATCAAGCAAGCGTGCCATTTGTTGAAAGAATCCCATTTACAAGTTTCCGAAATCGCCGAAAGCGTCGGCTTCGACAATTCCACCCATTTCGGCCGCACGTTTAAAAGCATAATCGGTCTCTCTCCCCTGAAATTCCGTAAAAATCATCAGGCGGATTTACGGCCGTAAACAACAAAGAGCCGAATTCCTTTAAGGGAATTCGGCTCTTCGGAACGTATGTTATGAGTATACAGACAACAGTTAGTAGTGCAAACTAATCCAAGTAATTGTAATATTCGATAATATCCGCTATCGTTTGCTTCTGATTCTTGGTTAAAGTGTAGTCTGTCGATTTATTGGATATATCCTCAAATCTTACAATGATTTCATCATTTGCTGGAATCACGTTACCAAGTAGGTCTTCCATTTTTTTATCTACATTTATATCCACTATTTCTGTCATTCCGGAACCAAAAAGATCCACATCATTCACTTTATCCATCGGGTTGAAATCAAGCTCCTGCAATTTGTCTCCTGCACGGACCTTCACTTTGGTAAACACAAATAAGGCTTTTTTTGCGTCCTCCTGATACCCAACTCGTAAGATCATGTATTTTTTGGAATCCTTTACGCCGATGTAAGGATAGAAGCTCAAGCCTTTGGTAACACCCGCGGATGGTGAGATAAAGGTAATATTTTCGACTTTATCTTCTTTAATTTCAAATTTGGACTCCAGTTCCGTTTTTCGATTCTTGATCTTAGACTCTATGTCGGTTTTCAGTTTCGTATATTCATCCTTTTTCTCAGCTTTAATAGCTTCGTCGACTACTACATTGGCTTGAACATAGTTTCCATTTTTGAATAAATCCTGTGCTTCGGCAAATTTGGCTTCATGATCATCAGTCTTGCTAGCACTTGCACTCTTCGCTGTTGTGCCGTTACCTGGATCGGATGAGGAATTGTCGGATAATCTGCCAATGACAAAAAGAACGACAAGAACCCCCACAATTATTAGCAAAATCTTTTTAAACTTCGACTTTTTTTTCTCCACTGTTACATTTTTCCCCCTTAAGGCTTATGAAATATAGTTCTATAGTATCATCGAACTATTCCAATATCAACCGTTTGAGAGATTATAAACCAAAGAGTCAAGTATAACCTTATATGACGTTGCCAATACTGTTATCTACCAGTTTTCTATTTCACATGAATCCAATTAGTTTACATAATATTTATTACGTAATATTCAGTTTCCAGGGTGCAATTCGTGGATTTTGGAAACCAGATCTACTGAATTGGTATGAAACGCTTCGTTTGAATCCGTCCATGCTGATTTCAAAAAATAGGAAGCATGAAACCGCCATCCCTGATGGTCCGGGTTAAAATCCAGTTGAACCTCGCGCCCCGGCCTTCCCCGGTACACACTGGAACCCGGCTTGCGCCAACTGCCGATTCTTGTGATCCTGTCCGGATTCTGGCCAGTGATATATGTAAACCGTTCATTGTAAGGAATGTCCTTCAAATAAAACTTTGGACACCCCACAGCAAATACATGGATTCCCCGAAAGTCGTACTTCTCCTCCAAATAAAGCCCTGTCTTATAGGCGACCACGCCTCCAGCGCTGTGCCCGATCAGGATCAGTTGATCCGCATCTGCTGCAAGCTCGCGGATGATTTGCCCTGCGTTCACTACCCGGCGAGACTGCTCGCGAACCAAGTCATAGCCAACTTGAGCAAGCTGCCGGGCTAGCAGACGGATTAACGAGGAACCCGCCATTCCGTTTGCCATCCCATAAGGAAAGATCACCACAATTTTGGCATTTGGATATTTAAGAGCAATCTCACTTGCAGCGTCTTCAAAATTATTCCGATAGGTCAGGACACCGGCAAAAAAGAAAACCACCGTTTGGCACTTTATTGAACAAGTGCTATAGGAGGATACGAACGTCTCTGTCATGAATTCACAGTCCCCCTCCTAAAAAGTGTTCCCAATCTTCCGCGCATATGAAGAACCCCCATGATAACAACGCGATTCATATCTGCATTGTAGCATGAGGGTCCTCATTTTTTCATATTCTATTCGCCTTATTTTTTGGCGGACAACCATTCAGATAACACATTAATTTCGTCAGCGGAGAGCTTGCCTTGGAATGCCGGCATTCCATTTCGGCCATTCGTGATGATGGCTGAGATTTGGCTGGCATCGTATTTGGCCCCTACATTTTGCAGGTTTGGAAAATTCCCACCTCCGCTTAAGTCCGTCGCGTGGCAAGCCATGCAGTTTGCATTGTAGAGCGAGGTTGCTTCTGTATTCGTCGCATCCCCGCCGGTTGTACCTTCCTGTGGAGCTTGCCCGCCGTTTTCTGCAGGGGCAGGCTCGGAAGTGTTTTTACCTCCACATGCCACCACACCAAAAGCAAAAGCTGTCATAAGCATGACAAACAGCAACCCTTTTTTGAACATATTTGAAACTACCTCCTTTTGTAAAATGCAAGTTATACGAGTAACCCGCCCTTTTTGCTGTATTCGAGGATTCCGTCCGCTGCGCGATACGCAAGAGCCCCGACCGTACCTGTCGGATTATAGCCGCTGTTATGCGGGAAAGCGGATGCACCCACGACAAACAAGTTTTCCATATCCCACATTTGCATGTAGTTGTTGATGGCTGAATTGCCTGGATTCTCCCCCATAATAACCCCACCGGTATTATGCGTGGATTGGTATGTCGTTATTTCATAAGGTCCCAGTTCCTTCAATTTCATAATATTCTGGGCCCCCATCTCCTGCAGGATCTCCGCGCAGCGATCCGAAAGATACCTCGCCAACTGACGGTCCTGCTCTTCGAAATCGAACGTGATTCGAATCAACGGGTCTCCGTATGCATCCTTGTAAGTGGGATCCAGGTCCAGGTAGTGATGCCGAAAAGGCATTGAAGATCCTTGGGAGGCCACGGACAGCACGCTGTTTGCATACTTCAAAGAATTCGCCTTAAACTCTTTTCCCCAACGCGGTGAATCCTCCGGAACAGGATTGTTCTGAATGGGTCTTTGTCCTGTTACCGTATGGGCGATGTTCCCCCCATGTATGAACTTCAGGTCCGAATGATCAAAATTGTCGCCGTTATAATCGTCCAAGCCCATCCCTAAGCTCCCCGCTCCGGCAAATAGATTGAATTTATCCTCAAAAAATCCGGCGGCGGTCCCCTTGATGACCTGATAAGCATAGTTTTTGCCAATCACACCTGTTCCGCTGGACGAGTCGTACGGCTTGCCGATCTTGGAGAGAAGCATCAAACGAGTATTATTAAATACATACCCGGTTGATACGACGATATCCGCTGGCTGTTCGATTTCCTCTCCCGTCGTTAGATCCGTGTACATGACACCCGTTGCCTTACCTCCCGTATGCAGAATTCGTCTCACATAGGAATGGGTCCGGATTTCGAACTTCCCGGTTTTTTTGGCAACGGGAATCACGGTAACGACCGGATCCGCTTTCGCCCCGTATTCACACCCAAACCGCTCGCAATATCCACAGTACTGACAACCTGCCCGGGCAATGCCATCCGGATTCGTATAGCTTTCCGACAGATTCGCTGAAGGCACCGTATAGGGATTGAGCTTCAGTTTTTTCGCCGCTTCTGTGAACATCTTCATGGATGGCGTGTGAAGCATAGGCGGTGTCGGGTAAGGATTCGAACGTTTCCCTGCAAAGGGATTTTCTTCGCCGGAGATGCCGGTCGTCTTCTCAAACTTATCAAAGAACGGCTCTAGCTGATCATAGGTAATACCCCAGTCCTGGATCATCATTTCCGGCGGTATTTTATCTTTCCCATATCGTTCTTCCGTCATGCTCCGAATTTTAAAATCGTAAGGCAGGAAACGGAACGTTTGCCCATTCCAGTGTACGCCGGCTCCTCCCAATCCCTCGCCTAACAAGAACGAGCCATATTGCCTCATCGGAAGCGCACGTATTTTTTCAGTGCTTCGAAATGTAATCGTTTCTTTGGAGAGATCCTGCATTAAATCGTACCGAAGCGCATAACGGAGCTCATCGTGAGCCATGTAATAGTCTTCCGTCACTCTTTCTTTACCTCTCTCCAATCCGACAACGGATAAACCGTTCTTGGTCAGTTCCGAAGCGATAATGCCGCCAGCCCAGCCGACGCCAATGATGACAACATCCGTTTTAGGTAATTTTTTGGCCATATCTATACTCCTCTCGCTAATCGTGAGCCGTTATAGGTGATCTTTTAAACTCTTAGGCGGGATGACGGTAAAATTCTTCTCGATAATATTCGTGTAAGCCATTTGGTTACCCGGATATTGCCGCATCGCCCAGCCCTGCATGTTTTTATTGCCACCATATAGCGGATCACTGTAAACTCCTTCCAATGTACTGCTGCGGAGCAGGTTGAAGAACCCGCTGGCTGAGATCGTTGTCAATTTGACCTCATCGTTCTGAAAGGCTGTTAACACAGCATCCTGTTCCTCTGGCGACAGGCTCGGGAAATCTTTTTGATAATTTTTTTGGCTGTAGTTCTGAATTTCGCGCAGCCCAATGTAGAAAATCTCTCGTCTTCTTAATCGTCCCTGATAACCTTGCGTTTTCTCTCCAACGTAAAAAGGCGGCTGCATGTAGTCTCTTGCATTAAAACCCCAATCACCGGCCAACTGGTGGTCGATGAAGAATGCGGCGCCAAGTTCTTTGGCGCCAGGACCATTGTCATCTGCAGGGAATATACGCTCTACGGCTGCTTCCGTGATCCGGTATTGTTCCTGGTTGAAGAACATTAATGCTTGATTGTAGTTGTTTTCATTCGTCTCAGGTGCTGGCGCTGCAGGCGGAGTTGCCCGCTTCGGCAGCAGATAACCGAGTACCCCGCCCAGCACGACACCTCCCACGGCATAACCGGAGTTTCTCAGAAACTTCCGCCGTGACATCGTCTGTGAGCTGCCAGGCTTCGATTGGTTGGATTGTTGGTCATGTTCGCTCAAACTTTCAACACCCCTACTCTTCATCATTTGGAATAATGGGTATTGTCCCCATCAAAATTTCATTCATACATTATTCTCCATCCGGGCATGATAAAAGCACTAAAGTTATGGAGGCGAATGCTCATGAATCAATTGTGGAGCAAGTGGAGAGGTCCAATTTTGGGCTCAGCACTGCTTCTTTCTTTAACAGCCTGCTTAAATCAAAACGACAATCAACAAAATGTGCAATCCATGGAACAGCGTAATGCCGATGGCGTACACTTGCACAGTACCGATGTGATCCCAAGCTATCATGGGCCCAAGACCGAAACGACCAATGTCCACGGGAAAACGACAAGCGGAATGGGCATGTCCGTCTATAGCATGATCGGTTCATCCAGCCTGCATGAAGGCGGTGTCTCTTCCCATGTTCAGTCAAGGCTCGCGAGTTCAGGCATTGAAGGAGTCAAAGCCTTTGTTCTCAATGACACGATTATTCTGGCACGTGCAGAATCACGCGTTTCTTCTAACCACTATGACAACATGCAGCAAAAGGTTTTAAGTCAGACGCAAGGAATGTCGGGTAAAGGTGAACCAAACGAAGGTGTGATCGGGGCCAAGTCTGCGGACAACGATAATATGTCGCAAGCCAAAGAGCAAGTGAAGAACATGTTTAATGAAGAAGTGCAAATTCTAACGGTTACGAATCCGCAAGCTCCTGCGCTGATCGACCGAATTGCCTCGAAGCTGCATGATGCGCCGCGCGACGAGTCGATCGCCAGAGATATTACAAAGCTGCTGCAAATGGCATCGGATAAAAAATAGGTAAAGGAGTTGATCATATGCCTTTAGGAAACATCGGAGTGACAGGGCTGATCCTCATTCTGTTGATCGCCTTAATTATTTTCGGTCCATCGAAGCTGCCTGAACTGGGCCGTGCCTTCGGTCGTACATTGAGCGAGTTCAAAAACTCAACGCGTGAACTGGTTTCGAGCGAAGATATCCATGATGGAGATAAATTGAAATGACCGAGCACGAGCAGGCACAAGAACAGGAGCAGCATATATTGGAGCATTTAACAGAGCTCCGCAAGCGGATTCTCATCACATTGGGCACCTTTTTGGTAGCCCTTTGTGCCGCTTTTCTGTATGTTGAACCCCTATATGAAATGTTGACTCGCGACGTGGAGGGTCAGCTTCAAGTATTGGGACCAACGGACGTGATTTGGGTATACTTCATGATTGCAGGCGTTATAGCTCTGGCGGTGACGATGCCTGTTGCCGGATTTCAGGTATGGCGTTTCGTCGTACCCGGCTTGAGCACCATTGAGCGGCGCGCATCACTAGCGTATATCCCCGCGATCGGAGCCCTTTTTCTATTGGGGTTGGCTTTTGGCTACTTTGTCATTTACCCCATGGTCCTGTCTTTCCTGGATTCGCTGTCGCATCATTTCATAACAGCTTATACAGCTGAGAGATACTTCCGTTTTATGGTGCATATGACCGTACCATTCGGTGTGCTGTTCGAAATGCCCGTCGTTATCATGTTCTTGACCTCGATTGGCATCCTGAATCCGCTCCGCTTAGCTAAAATGCGGAAAATCGCCTACTTGCTGCTGACGATAGCAGCCGTTACCATTACACCGCCGGATATCGTATCGGACATTCTCGTCATTGTCCCCCTGTTGCTTCTATATGAAATTAGCGTCGGACTGTCTCGCATTGTATATCACAAAAGGCTGACCAAGCTGGAATTGATAAGCGAATAAAAACCAGGTTCGAATCAGGGACATTGCGTATGGATACTAAAAAAGCTTGGAGATCTCTTTTAGATCCCAAGCTTTTACTATGAGTAAGAATATTTTAATAACGCTAGAAAATCGTAGGCACCATTCCGCCATCCATACGGATTGGAGAACCTTTAAACGCGGATGCGTAAGGACTGCACAGGAATGCAGCCAGTCTACCTATTTCCATAGGCTTGATAAATCGCTGTATTTCGGATTGAGGCAGGTTCGTAACCATAAATTCCTTCTCTTTTTCAGAAAAAGTCATATTTTTATCAGGGTACATTCCTTCAATGATTTGGTACACATTCTCTGAGAGGGTTGGTCCTGGCATAATCGTATTAACGGTTACTTCCGTTCCCCTGGTTAATTTGGACAAGCTTTTAGACAAGGATAAGAGCATTGATTTTGTCATGCAGTATTGAGGCATTTGTCCTGAAGGCATTACGGCTTCTTCGCTGGCTATAAAAATAATGCGCCCATCATCACGTTTCAACATATGAGGCAAGTAAAATTTAGTTAATCCATTAGCAGCAAGCACATTCGTACGGAAATATTTCCCCCATACCTCATCATCAACATCCTCATACTGCATAATTTCATAAATACCCATGTTGTTAACTAAAATATCCACATGGGGATATTTTTTAAACAAAGCTTCTCTTTGCTTCGAATCCACGATATCGGCTGCAGCATTTTGAGGAGAAGTCGCCGGGAATTGGGACTTGATGTCATTCACGGTTTGCTCGACCTCTTCATTGTTTCGTCCATTAATGAGTACATGAACACCTTCTCTTGCAAGTTCAATAGCAATGGCCTTACCTATGCCTTTTGTTGACCCGGTAACTAGTGCTGTTTTATTGTTTAATTCCATATCCATAATATAATCATTTCTCCTTTGTGTTCCGGATAGTAATTATATTACTTTGTCAGTAATGTTGAGTAACTAGCACATAACGCCAAAGTACTTGTATAACACGCCAATTGATATTACTAAAGCAACATAATGAAGTAACTGCAACCTGTCTATAGAAACCGTTTAGTTGAGAACGCTATGAATTCATGGTCAGCATTCCCTGCCTTTGTTCTGATGGCGAATGGGTACTGAGATGCTCAGTACGCCAATTTGATGGAGTATCTCCTTCCCAAAGACGGAAGGCACGGTAGAACGAGTTCTGATCTTCATATCCAATCAAAAAAGCAACTTCTTTGAGATCGAGCGAGGGGTCTGCCAAGTACTCGATGGCCTGCTCATGTCTAGCTTGTGTCAGCAATTGCTTAAAGCTCGTATTTTCTTCCGTTAGCCTGCGCTGTAACGTACGATCGCTCATATTGAGCTCCTTCGCCACAGACTGAATGTCAGGTCGCCCTCCTGTGAGACTGTGTTTGATGATCCACTTGACCATCTCGGTAATGGAGCGGTTGTTCTGTAATTCATAAAGTGATCGGTCTAGAGCGGGAGTCAGGATCTCCAGCAATTCTTCGTTGTATGAGATAAAAGGGCGATCCAGATCTCTTCGATAGAGTGTTAACCGGTTACGCTTAGCACCCATCCGGATACGACAGCCAAAATAAGCTTCTAGAGCTTGTACATCACCCATAGGCTGCGAAAATTCAACCAAGTGTGCGGTCAAAGGTTGACCTGTGCCCCGGCGTCCAAGCTCCAAAAGACATGCTAGTGTGATACCCACAAGCAGCGGTGGACCGGGTTGCTCGCCTAGATTCAGCCATTCCAGCTCGATGGTACCGTATTCGCCTTCCTCGGTGATCAGCAAGCGTTCGGGTGGACATAGTTGTTTATACCGAGCCATTCGGTTTAGAGCATCGCGGTAGTCACGAGCGTGGTAAGGCGCTAACACGGTCGGTGGGTACTTCGCCGTTTCAAAGACGGTCGCAAGCTTGACGATGGCTTGGGCAGTGTCACCAATGAGATCGGAATAAGCCTGCCAGATCGCGAAATATTGGGCGGTGCTGACTATAGATTCCGTTATGATGGTGAGCGGTAATTGTGCTTTGCGAGCTATGTCATGGGCGGCAATCCCTAATTGATGTAATCCTTCCCAAAATCCCGGCGGGATTTTAATACGGCCAGATGTATAAGGCTTCATATATAGGGCTCCTTTAGCTACTGTTTATTGTAATGTTAGATATTCCTTGCTTCCGTCCAGGATGGAACTTACCATCCTGTATTGGACTTCTACTTTATAGGTCGATTCTGGATCGTGCTGTGTTTGTTTGCCATGCGAGCGATCATTCGAACTGGTTATATCCGCCATACGATAGCCTGCTGAGCCGAATAAACAATATGAGCGACTAAAGACCATACGAATCCATCTGCTCTGAAGCTGCTGTCGGTAACCATCCTTCCAGCAGTGCTCCCCATTCCGGATGATTGCTTGCGGCAAGCTCGCCTCCGTGTTGCCTAACAATTCTTTGTGAAATGGTTAGGCCTAATCCGCTTCCTCCAGTAGAGCGACTTCTGGAGGCTTCCCCGCGATACAGCGGTTCAAATACGCGCTCAAGTTCTTCCAGAGAGAAGCCCGACCCGGTATCGCGTATCGCAAACATAACCTTATTGCCATCTTTGTTGCACTGGACTTCGATGTCACCATCTGTAGGTGTGTGTCTGACGGCATTATCCAGAAGATTGTTCATGGCTCGCTCCAATAAATGCATATCTCCATTAATGATGCAGCCCTCTGTTACACGGAATGAGATCGAGATGCCTTTTTGCCGAGCCAGCGGACTCAGACTGTCCATCGATTTCCGGATTACTTGGTTAAAATCAACCGTTTTAGTGTTCAGTTCCGACTCCACATACTCCATTTTTGTAAAGGTGAACAGATCCTCTACCAAACGATCCAATTGTGCTGATTTATCCTTGCAAACCGCCACATATTGGGACATTTTCTCCGGGGATTGTGCTATCCCTTGCTCCAGACCATCCAAGTATCCCCGCAAAGCGAACAACGGTGTCCGTAAATCATGCGCAACAGCCGCAATGACGAATCGGCGTTCCTCCTCCAATTCGGCCTGTTTTCGATAGGATTGCTCAAGCCCCTTGACCATAACATCGAAACCGTCGCGTACTTCAGCGATTTCGGTGATCCTGGACGTGGGTAACCGAACATCCCAATCTCCTGTTGCAATTTGTCTAGCTGCATTTCCCATCTTCTCGAGTGGTTTAAGAACGAATCGTCTCATTTCCATTCCGACAACAAAGATCGCAAGCAGCAGCCCGGCAAAAGCCGACATCACTTGAAATTGATTGGACTGAGGCAGATACAGAATAACCCTTCCTAGCAGCTGGCCGTCCTTGATGACGGAGAATCGCTCGGTTGATAACTTAGTGCCTCGTCGATCCGGATTGGAACGATAAATATCCTGATCTGCTGCGGAAAGAATGAGAACATCCATCTTCGCTTCGCGCAGCGCTGAATACAGTTGGTTTTGCCAGTCGGGATCCGTCCATTGGTCTGTGTCCGATTCAATTCGCTGAGTCATTTCCGATATATTTCGTTGCAGCGTCTCGTTTTGCAGCCGACCTTTTTCGAAGCTTAGCGTCTTCGTCTCCATAAAGTGAGCAGCAACAAAGAAGATCCAAGGTAATAAGAGGATAAAGAAAAAGCAAAGCATAGTAAACGTGCGAATGCGTAGTGACCTCATGCTACCCTCCCTCAAAGCGATACCCTACTCCCCATACGTTAACCAGGAATATCGGTTGGTTCGGATCGGCTTCGATTTTCTCGCGAAGCCGGCTAAGATGGACCCGAATCGTGTGCCTGTCGCCCACCCCATCCCAAAATTTCGCTAGTAATTGTTCATAGGAGAAAACATGTCTCGGGTGTTCGGCAAATAATCGCAGCAACTCATATTCCCTGGGCGTGAGCACGACGTTATTTCCATCCACCAGTACTTCTCTTGTGGACAAGTTTAACTTGATGCGGCCGTAATCCAAGACCCTGCTATCCATTTGCTGCGGAGAAGCGGAACGCCGCAATACCGCTTTCACTCTGGCAACGATTTCCCCAGGTGAAGCGGTTTTGACAATATAATCATCGCCTCCGAGAGTCAGGCCTCGAATCTTATCCACATCATCGCTGCGAGCACTCAAGAACAGGATCGGAACATGGCTCTCCCCGCGAATTCGGCGACAAAACTCAAATCCGTTTTGGCCCGGCATCATAATGTCCAGAACAATACAATGAACGGAGGTTTGCTTAAATATGTCCCACGCTTGAGCGGTATCGCAAGCAGTCATTACTTGAAAGTTGTCATTCTCTAGAAAATCTCTTAATAACTCAACGATACTTTGGTCATCGTCTACAACCAGTATCGTCTTGAATACACTCATGTTTATCCCACCTTTGCTTTCCTAGTTTATCATTTTTTTAGCTAGAACTAACGCGTACTTATGTATTGTGATGATTTGTTTATACTTTTGTGACCTTTCTACATCTTCGTTTGAGATATTCGTTTGTTATGCTTCTACTTGCGCACACAGACAGCCTATATTTCGGGTGATCTTCCCGCGCAGTCATCGATAAAGGAGGTTTACATATGGGTTTGGAAAATAACACTTTCTCGTTCTTTCCTTTTGGTGCTTTGTTTTGTCTCACGCTGTTCTCTTTCCTGGCGGTTCGAATATACACGATTCGTCAGCGTTACAAAAGCGATCATCAAAAGGATGACATCGCTATGATTCTGAAGAACCGAATGGCCAAAGGTGAAATTGATGAGAAGGAATATCGCATGCTGAAAGATCTTCTGACTAAATAGAGACAAGGAGGATTTATGGATGCTAAACGTTCAAATCGTATTGTTTGATGGCTTCGATCTTCTGGATGCAATAGCACCTTACGAGGTCTTTTGCGCCGCAGCCATGAATGCTGAAAACGAGTTAAACGTAAAATTGGTCACAGCAGAAGGACCAAGATCCGTGCCTAGCGGCATCAACGGGTTGAGGATTGAAGCAAGTGGCAGACTGGACCCGGAACGTGCGGGCATCATTCTCGTTCCGGGCGCGTCCGGCGACGTCGAAGGTGATGGGCCCGATTCGATTCCGGCTATTCTGGGCCGAGCCATGAGTAGCGAATTGACCGAGATGATCAAGCAGGCTCTCCAGCTAAAAGATATTACAGTCGCTACCGTCTGTGGCGGTTCCCTGATTCTTGCCATGGGAGGCCTCCTAGAAGGCAGGCCGGCGGTAACGAACCATCTAGGCATGGACTTACTTGGTGCAACTGGAGCAATTCCCGTCTCGGCTCGCGTCGTGGACGACGGTAATCTGGTTACCGGCGGCGGTGTAACTTCAGGACTCGATGTAGCGCTATATCTGGTGGAACGTGAATTTGGGCCTCGTATTGCTCACGCGGTCGAGCAGTTATTCGAATATGAACGAAGAGGAACGGTTTGGAGGGATGCAGGGATAACGCCTAACGTTAATAAACCATTGACGAGTGACGAACCAAACACTGCGATAAACAAAACAGCGATGACACTCACCCCCCGCTCCCAGCATAGCAAAAGCACACAGGCATCGGTCTTCGACGGGGATTGGGAGACCACTATCGCTACGCCCGTCGGGAAGATGGAGGTCAAACTCTCCATATTGACAAGGAACGATATGATCCAGGGCACGGCAACGCAGGGGGATGAAACCATTGAGTTTATGAACCCTGTGCTTCAGGATAACAAGCTGGCCTGGTCACTGCGAATCACAAAACCCATGCGCTTGAATCTCAAATTTGAAGTTGTCGTCGATGGAGATCACATGGTCGGAATTGCCAAAGCTGGCCTTCTGCCTGCATCCAAATTAACAGGGAATCGGGTTTCCTGATCGTAAGAAAGAAAAACCGCGGCATACACGCGATAATGGCTTCCAAGTATGTATGTCGATCGAGTTTTTCTTTTCCAGTAATGGTGTGCATCAAATATGGAGTTTCGGGAGTTGCGAACGGATGAAGAAACGGAAATCGCTATATCTATTGCTGGCCTGTGTCAGCATTCTATTTATACTATACGCCTTGGTGAAAAACTATTGGATCGATCCCAGTGCTTCGGGGTTTTTAAGTCATAAGAACGGGCTGAAACGCGAGCTCAATCTCCCGGTTTGGCTTAATGTTATGTACGTTCATGTTGCATTCGCATGTATGGCCATGGCATCGGGAATGGTTAACTTTTCGAATCGGATATTTGAAAGAAGCCGCAGGCTCCATCGCATAAACGGCTATGTATATATCGTATCCGTACTGCTAGTTGTGCTGACTTCCGGATATATGGCCCCCTATGCCACAGGCGGAAAAATAAGCAGTATGGGATTCAATCTGCTGAATATGATCTGGCTGTTTATCACCATTACGGCGCTCGTCCAAATCAAAAGGAAACGGATCATCCGTCATCGAAATTGGATGATTCGTAGTTATGCCTTTTGCTTCACGAACATGTTGATTCATCTCATTACTTCCCTTTTTCATCAGGGATTCGGGTATGTTTACGCTACCAGCTACACCATCGGCGTTTACGGCTCAATTGCGCTGCTGCTAGTTATTCCTGAAATTATCATCAGAACGAATCGAAAGGAATTGGTATAAGAATGAAAAGAATACTTAGCTTACTCATGTCGTTTACGCTCGTTCTAAGTCTGTTAGCCCCCGCAGCAAGCGCGGAAACAAAAAAGAATCAGGATCCATCCAAAGACAAAAGCGTGCATGTACAAATCGTATTATTCGATGGATTTGATCTGCTGGACGCATTAGCGCCATATGAAGTATTTGCAGCAGCTGGAATGTACACTGGAGGAAAAGTTACGGTAGAATTGGTATCTGCAGAAGGTAAGCGTTCGGTGCCGAGCGGGCTGAATGGGCCCACCCTTGAAGCGCAAGCCGTATTAGACCCTAACCGTTCCGGGATTATTGTGGTTCCTGGAGCTTCGGGAAAGCCAGCGGGGAATACCGTAGATGCAATCCCCAACATATTAAGGCAGGCTAAGGATACGGGCTTAACCAGTATGATGAAACAAGCTATGAATAATAAGGAAGTTACGGTGGCTACCGTGTGTGGAGGTTCATTGCTGCTGGCTATGGATGGTTTATTGAAGAATAGATATGCTGTCACCAATCAGATAGGCATGGGTGCTCTAGGAGCTCTCGGTGCAATTCCAGTTGATGCAAGAATCGTGGAAGATGGTCCTCGCTTAGTGACTGGCGGAGGTGTTACTTCCGGACTTGATGTGGCCTTGTATTTGGTTGAGCGTGAAGTCGGGCCACAGATTGCGAATGCCATTGAGAAGTTATTCGAATACGAGCGTAGAGGCACGGTGTGGCAAGCAAAAGGCATCACGCCAATTAGCTTTGAGACGAGCCAAGAAACGCCTGAAAAAATACAACCGGCTGTACCAGGGACTAAAGCTGAAAAATAAGGACTCGTGGCATTCGGGGAGCTTGAAACCTCGTCGGCCCCACCTGCCGTTTATTAGAGATATCTAGTCACAATGAATACATGTCGTTTCATTTACTCGCTTAAAGAAATTGCATGAATTCATCAAAAAAGCCGCAATTATGCGGCTTTTTGCGTGTATGTTATTCTCTATCAAAAAATCTACTATACCCTTTTTGAAAATCCGGCTTGCGAGGATTATTCTGGAGAGTTTCAACCATATCCTCCTCATCCCAAAGCATATTATCATAATGAAAATCCCCATGCACAACGCATGTCTGAGACGATGCAGAAATTTCATAATACTTACTCAGGAATTCCATAACTTGATTCATCTCGACTCTGGAAAGTTTGGTTTTCCAACAGTGGGAGCCCTTGCTCCATGTCGTTTCGAACATCCTGTTCAAAGGGGTATGCAAGTTTAAGCCTTGTTTTGCATTTTTTATATTTTCCTCAACGTAACTGCTCATTCATCGTGTTTCCCCCCACATTGCATAAATCCATCATGTCCATATCGCGAACATGCTGATACTTATCATTACTACGCTGAATACCTTTACGCTTTTGAAGATAAGGTGCCTTCTAAAAATGTAAAAATCAAACCAGCAAGTTCTTCTGCATGTGTTAGCGTGGCCATATGGTCAGCCCCCTCGATTACCTCGAAACGGATGTCTTGAACACGCTTGAACTGTTCCGCAATTCGTTGTATATCCTCCCATTCGACCGTTCCCTGAATAAACAGCGTCCTTACAACAAGCTCCTCCAACCGCTCGATCGCTGGTGGCATCGGCCACACAACCTCGAAGCTCTTCCACTCACTAAACACTCTGGTCATATACAACGTGTGCATCTCGCGCAAAAAACCCCGTTCCGAGCTGGACATCGTCACACGATAATTCGGCCCGCTTAACGATTGTTCAACCAGACGGTTAGCATCAGGTGCGCATGCATTCACTTGGGCCATCCAATCGATGAATGGCTGGGAGTGCTCGAATCCGGTTAGCGATGGTGCAATTAATACTAAATGGTCAACCCTGGAAGGGTAAGTCAAGGCAAAATCCGTAACTGCCTGCCCTCCCATGGAATGACCGACAAGCGAAGCGCTGTCAATTTCCAGATGATCAAGCAATGCTCGCAGGTCTTCAACCAAGCTGGTTGGTTTTTGCGGCGCTGGAGATTTTCCCGTTCCCCGACCATCATACGTGATGACTTGATGGCTCCGGGCTAAATGCGGGGCAATATACCTCCATTCTCTTGAGTCTACACCTGGACTGTGTACCAACACAACAGGTGTCCCAATGCCTTGAGTTTGATAAGCTAAATCCATTTGAAAACCCCTCTCTCCAATGAATGATTATCCAGATTATGATTCTAATATAATTTAAGACTGAACGTTCGGTCAATAGAAAATGTAATGAAACAAACAAAGCCGCCAATGGCGACTTCTTAAACATGTGATAACCCTATCGAGAATTGGTGAGGGAAGCCCGGTTGGCCTTTGAACATCAGGACACCCTCACTGACTAAACTCCAGATTCTGTACATGATGAAAGAATAACTTATATGTTGCTTTGAGATTTCCAATGTTTTAGTCACGACTTCTCCAGCGTTAACCATATCACCAGGATTGTGTTTATCTAGCAGCTCCATGACCGATTTAACAATAACCTCGTCCAGTTTATCTTCTTGGCAGCCCAAGACTTTTCCCTCTTCCCAGAGTCGAAGCACATAATCCTGTCCTGACAGCTCCAACCATTCTGATTCATATCGCTTCCTTAGATCAGAATTCAGAGGGATCCCCTCACCGTAATTTCTGACAATATCGATGTATTTATCTCGTTCGACCAATGCCTGCGATATTGGAGCATTACCCTGCCCCGTTTCTGTGAGTGTTTGTGTCACATTGACCACATAGACTGGACTTTTCCGCTCCCTCAGCAGATACATTGCAAATCGAAGTCCCGTTTGATCATGGGCGTTATCCGCACACCATGTCACAACGGTTTTGTTCTCCGGTATATTCTTTAGCGTATCTATCATAAGCTCGATTTGGTGTTCCTTGTTTATACTGTCTGAATAATATGAATCCCTGTCATGTTCCATCAACCAAATTTGTCTCCGGAGCTGCCCTTCCTTTGTGCTCAATTCCGTGATTGGACCGACTGAAAACCAATCATTAAAAGCGACTACCCGAGATTCCTCACGTTCACCAAGTTGACTGAGCGCAACTTTTAATGAGCCGGCTTCAGAGAGGCTGAACACAATATGGACGTGAGTTTGAAGCTCCTCTTCCTGCAGCCGCTGGTTGTTAACGGACTCTATATGCTTTTCCAACAGATTATACAATCTCTGACCGAACACTCTATCTTCATGTTCACCATTCGTTGAATCGTGTATCGCTTTATTCAGCAACTGACGAAGTAAAAGCCAACGTTCTCTTTCTCCAAACCCGCTTAATTTCTCCAAGAGTTTATCGATTACGATCCCTCCCAAACTTTCAGCTAATCCATATTAAAAAAACAAGAAGTTCATCACTTCTTGTTTTCAGCACAGCTGCCTCGCTTCGATGCCGTGTCCAATACCGACTGGATAGTTTGCTCTTCCAGGTATTGATACAATTGCCGTTCTGCGCCGTCCATCACCTGTTTGACCAGGCATACGCACTCACGGGGATTGTCCTCTTGCATCTCGGCAGCCTTCTCTTCGGTTAACAAACGATGCTGCTGCGAATTGATATTAGAGCATTCAAACAACTGCTGCCTTCCTTCAATCACCTGTATAACTTCAAGGAATGTAATCTGCTCGGCCGTCTTGGCCAGCTCGTAGCCACCGTTCACTCCCGGAACTGCCCGCACGATTCCATCCTGTCTCAGCTTGGACATGATTTTGGATAAATAGCTTTCCGAAACGCCCAGCGTCGCAGATAACTCCTTGATTCCGATGTTCTGGTCACGCTCCGAATGAGCCAAATGGATTAAGGCGTGCAGAGCATAATCAACGCTTTTGGAAAACTGTATGGCGGTTTCCTCCTTTAATTCGAATGACATGGACCTATGATATCCATTATATTAATTTGGATTCTCTTTTGCAATGAATCCACGTTTCAGGATGAAGCATGGTTAAATTTACCTACTATTACTTTGTGAAGAACCTACTTTTTTTATTTTTTAAAAAAAGCCGCCGAAATGGCGACTTCGCAAGCAAATTATATTATAGCCTTCAAAGCTTAAATCCTTCATGAATCAGTCAGTATGACTTCCTTTTTCTTGTAATTGATCACGAACTTCTGTCAGTGCGAAACCAAGCAGATTCTTTCCACGCCATTTCATGGGATTGTCAGCGTACGGATCATCCTTCGCCAAGCCGATTCCCCATATCCGGTCAACAGGACTTGCTTCCACCAAAATCCGATTTTTCGTTGTGCTTATATACAATCCTAATTCCGGGTTCTGCTTGAACTTGGCATAATTCCCGCGCTTCACAATGTCATAGCAGTGTCGTTCCCAAACCTCGTTATCAAAGGATCGGACTGCACGACCGAATGCTTTCATCTCTTTGGGATGTTTAGCCTTCATAATCGCTTCCAGCATCTTATGATCACCAAACAACCGTGCTTTTTCTGCCATCATATATTGCTCAGTGCAGTTATAAGATACGCCATCTATCACAAAGGTGCATTTCCACCACTGACTGAAGCAGCTGTTACTAACGCTGCCGTCGGCTGGAAGCGTATGACCCCAGAAGAACAGAAACTTCCGCTTTCCCCCGGCCAAATAGGTCTTTTGTAAATCTTGGATGCTGTATATCAAGTGAACACCTCCTGCTTCTATTAATGAGACAGTCCAAAAGACTATTTCAGTGTGTTGCTATTCGGAGGATCGTACATGCCCGATGTGTCCTTGAACCATTCGAAGATATGGGATACACAAACCTTGAGAACCGCATAGCCAGGAACGGCTAACAGAATGCCAACCACACCGAACAGATTACCGGCCGTCAGTATGACAAAGATAATCGTAATGGGGTGAATCTTAAGCGTTTTGCCCATGATTTGCGGAGAGATGAACTTCCCTTCAATTAATTGCACGATCGTCCATACCGCCACCATCTTCAGCAGCATCACCGGAGAAGTAACCATAGCCACAATCAGCGCAGGCGTAATCGCAATTGCGGGTCCCAGATAGGGCACCACGCTGGTGAACGATGCAATAATCGCCAGAATCAGCGCATAATCCAGACCGATGATCATATAACCGATATAGAGCAGAATCCCAATACAGAAGCTCACAATAATCTGCCCGCGGATAAACGAGCTGATCTGATGATTGATATCCTGAAGCACATGCAAAATTCCGGAACGACTCTTTGTCGGAAGGAAAGACAATATTTTCTGAGGGAGCCTTTTTCCATCTTTTAGCATATAAAACAGCACAAAAGGTACGGTCACGATCGACAACACAATCTCCGTAAAAGCACCCAGGAACCCGCCCACTCTACTCCAAGTATGGTTCAGAATTTCCGTTGCCTTTTGCGTGACGGTTGTCCACCATTCTTGGGAATTAATGTTCATTGTTTCTTGAATCTGATTATACAACTCGCTGCCCGTTAAATCTTCAAACTGCTGTCTAACCTTTTCGCTATATGTCGGAAAATTGTCAATCAGTCCCATAATCTGGTTGCGCAGTACCGGAATGACGGCAAGCACCACGATCGTTAGAATACCGGCAATAACCAGATATAGGATCAGGATGGACCATCCGCGCTTGATTTTCCTTTTCTCCATCAAATCCACCAGGGGGTTCAGCAAATAATAGAGGATCCCTGATAAAATGATCGGCAAAACGATCGTCTTGAGTAACACGGCGAGCGGATGCAGCACAAACGAAATCTTGCTTATAACCAACACGTTGAGTCCAACCAGCAACAGAACAAGCAAAAGAAGCACAAACTTATTGTTCAGAAAAAAGCGCTTAAACCGATCCGGCCAAACACGGGGTTGCTCCATATATGTCCTCCCTTACTTATGTATACATATTCAAGATGTAAAGCTGGGCATCGATTCACGACACCGAAAAAAATCCGCCAAAATGACGCCATCTTCATTCTTTTAACTATAATGTTTGAACGGGGCACATGTCCAGTTTAGCAAGAACGAACAAGGATTATGTTTAGATATTCACTGACATTAATCCTGGAACAAGCCCGCATGTCATTAAGACACGCAGGCCGAAGCTGTTCAGTGTTGTTATATTACAAGTACCGAGAAATAATGCGCACCAATTTTGCTGGCAGCTCATTCAGGTTGGTAATATCCAAAAACCTCTCGACACCATAGATCTGACTAATGACATCCTTGTCTTGACCGATGGCTGCCGCCAGAAATTTGACTCCTTTTCTTTCGTATTCGGATAGAGTCTGCTGCATGTCCTGAATGGCCAGACTTCCGGTATAGTCTTCCATGGCTTTAGGCTGCCCGTCGCTGATGCTGATCAACAGCTTGGTTTGCTTTGGTGAATTTGCTAACCGTTCCGCCATAATTCTTAAAGCCATACCATCCCGATTATTACTTCTGGCTCGGATCCCCATCAGCCTGAACCGATCGCGGACATCCGGTTGATCGTAATCGGCATAAGCGAAGATGGACATTTGCTCCAAACGGGAAACATCCGCAGTATCCCCATAAATTAAAACAGGAATATGGCAAATCTGACAAAATTCATAGACCGCGATAACCGCCCGCTTGGCCGCCTCCAATCTTCCGAAAGCAGCCATCGATGCGGATTCATCCACCCTCAAACCGACCACAAGACCAGGGGATTCCGTCGGAGGACGCTTCTTGGCAAAATACCTGAAATCGCGGTAGGCCACACTGTCTGCCTGAAATTTAGAACCGTAGTAATGGTTCTTGGCAAATTCTGCAGTTATCTCGTGCTCCAATAGCGGCAGCGTCTGTCTGGCAATTTCCCGGACGATGGGCATAAGGCCCTTACTCAGACTCCGATATTCCTCCTGCTGGTTCGGGTCGTATTCAGGACGGTGAACGATCAGCTTAACAGCCTGATGAATCGAATCGGACACGATGGATCTGGAGACTTGATTCAGCTTTTTGCGGAAGTCCCGCTCCTTCTGTTTCTCCTCCTCCGTCATGGGTTCGGGATTGGCCTGGTGATATTGCGGTGATCCGTCCTCCCCCGAATCCGTACTCTCCATATCCGCTGACTCATCCGAAAGAATGGATGTGCTGTCTTCGCTTTCAGCGGACTTTTTTAACCGGAGCCCTTCTTCCTTGGCTTGCCCATCAGGAATGGAATCCAGGTCGATATCGCTGTCCCAGGTTGTGATCTCCACTGCCTCTGTATTTCGTTTATTATTCATTTCAAGCGGGACTTCCTCTAACATATCCAGTAAGCCTTCGCCTTCCAGCGCATGTTCCAGCAGTTTGATCTCTTCCGAATCGGTTGTTATTTTGTAGATCACTTTATGATAAAGGGATTCCCTCGCAGAAGCACCTTGAGCAACGGCATCCACCCAATAGAAATAGGAACGCATGCCAGCAACGCCTTTTATGGCATTAGCCCGGGCTGTTTTATCCAATAGGATAATGACGCTTGCCAGTACGTCCAGCATTTCATCGTTCCGATAACCGGTTTTGGCCATTGCCCGCTCCATCATGATCTCTTTGGTCGGCAGGTCCATCTTCTCCGTATGCTGAACCCGGTCACGCAATGCCTCGTTAAGCGGCCTCGATCCCGCATAACTGCGGTTTGCCGTAATCACGGCTATGAAATCCGGATGCCGGTGCACGATCTCCGTTGGGAGATTAAGACTCCCACCCGGCTCCAATGCGGAATTCAATGCCATCAATACGCCAGCATCCCGAATCACGTTCGGTTCCTGTATTTCTAGCAGATAGCCCTTTTGAAAAGCTCTGACGATCTCGGAAGCGTAAAATCGATATTCTACAGACCCATCCTGAGCGTTATTCGCGGCCAGCTTCAATAAATGCTTCATCTTGGCGGAAGCCATCTCTTGTGTGATCTCCAGCGCCTCCATTAAAATATCCGTCGAGCTTCGAAAGCCATCGCTTTCGTATAATGCTTTCAAGGCTGCTTGGTCCGCAGCTTCCAACTGCTTCATTCTATCAGATGAAATAACCGGTAAAATGGCTCCGAGAATATCCGATTTATCCATATCGGCAAAACAAGTTACTTTGGTATAGGGTAGCCTGAAGTTTGCGGACAACGCCTTGGCGAGCTGCGTTTTTCCGGAGCCGGCATCTCCCTCCAATAGAATATTGGCGATTTTCATCTCACCGCGATGCCAATTACGCTTGATTTCATTCGTGATTCGCCGTTCTTCCTCGCTTACTTTATGCGTTAATGGTTTTTTCCAGACAAGGCTCTTTTCTTCCTCAGTTAATGCTCTCCCAGGAGACAGCACGTTAGATTCATTGTCATTCTGGTCTTTCATGACTGCTCACCTCCAACCCCTCGTTAACACTGAACGCAGGAGAAGCCTCGTAACTCTCCGTTCGGCGACTTTCTCATCGTACATAACCCAATTCTTCTAGCATTCTCGTTAAAGTGCGCAGACGTTCTCCAATCATCTCACCGTTATCGCTCAATGCCTCGTTGAATAGCTTGATATCCTCCTGAATCTGTTCATTATCCGTGCAAACAGCCACCGTCATGGCGTTCCCCTGCAATCCGATCCGATCGATCACAGGATGTTGTGGGTCATATAAATGTTCAAATCTATAGGCTTCGCTAAAATGTGTCAGGGCACTGCAAATGAGAATAGATAAATCTAGAATTCGATGAATGGGTAACTCATCCGATGGACTGGTCCCTTGTCCCTCTGCAGCTCTCCATATCTTGGCGGCAATATGCGCCTTGCCATCCTCGTTCTGCTCGGACAATCCCAAAGATAGAGCTCCTACGTCTGTCTTAGATGCGAATCGTCCATCCACTTTCCCATAGTTATCCGACACAAACACGGGTTTATGATTTGTTGAAGCAGGTATTTTCATTGTTTCTCCTCTTTCCATGGATTGAAATCGCAATAATAACTGAGAGCTGCATGGTTTAGTTTGCCCTTTAACACTTCGTTTCCAACCAGCTGCATGAAATGAAAATGACAAACAAAAAATTACTTATCTATATATATAATAGACAAATCGAATATTGTTGTAAATAGTTCATTCAGGATAATTCCATTGAATAGCTTTCAAGGGAGGGGTTAATTTCAGAATTGTAAAGTGGCTTTAGAAAAAAAAAGAAGTATTTCCTTGTTCAGACTACAGCTTCCAAAGCTAGAAGCTCAACCGTTAAGAGAGAGAAGCAGCACAACGCTGGGGTATACCCTTTATTTACTATATATAGCCAAAAACTCATCTAACTGACGCTGTATCTCAGCTACATACTCATCAATGCCTGCCACCTTTAACTTCTGAATTGCCTTAGGATACTCTGTCTCAAAATCCATAAAACCGGAACGTATTGCCTGATCATCCCAGCTTTTATACATATCGATGGACTCTTGTGCCACATTCGGCCCGAACAATTGGTAATTTGGTTTCTAAACATCCATTCATAGAAGAATTCGCTAGGGGTGAGCTTATTGATTCATCCATCCACAATCTCGTAATCCTTGTTATCAATGTGGGCCAAACAATCAGTTATCGCCATCCGCGCGGGGCAGACTGATCCGAAACAGGGTGGAATATCGCGGATCGGTCAGAAGCTCAATCGTGCCTTCGTGGTGCGCAATGATTTTCTTGCATATGGCCAACCCCAGTCCTGTACCGTCCTTTACTGGCGAGGTGCCGCGTACAAATTCTTCAAAGAGGTCCTTCTTGTCCTGTTCCTCTAAGCCAACACCGCTATCCCCTACGCAGAGAACAACGCGTCCTTCCTCCCCCTTGCATGATGCAAAGAGCGTAGTCCCGGCTGGGTTAAACTTGAGCGCATTATTGATCAAATTCGCTACCACGCGATTCATGTGCACGCTGTCCATCATGACGTACAGCGGTGTTTCCGGAATATCGACTTGAAGACAGAACCCTTTATGCTCGATTTCAGGATAGTATTCCGCGATTTTTTGCTGAAACCATTTGGTCATGTTTACTCGCTCCAAGTTCAGCTTCAGATGCTGGTCATCCAATTTGGCCAGTTCAAACAAATCTTGAATCAGTTGGCTCATATAAGAGGATTTATCATGAATGTATTGCAGATATTTGCGCTGCTGGTTATGATCTGTTTCCGGATTGTCCAAGAGGAGATGGGAATATCCCAGAATGGTCGTGATCGGCGTTTTCAAATCGTGAGATAGATGCAGCAGCAGGTTTCTCTTATTGTTCTCCACCGTTTCCTTTTCGGCAGATGCAACCTGCAGTCGTTCCGCCATTCCGTTAAACGCGTCGCGGATTTCCGCAAATTCCTGTTCTGCAAAAAAGTCCAATCGTTTCTCATAGTGAAATCGTTCCATCTCTTTGATACCTTCAACGATTTGTTGAAGCGGCTGCTTCACTTGCCGCACTGAGTATTTCGTGTAGAAATATAGGGCGAAAACCAATAAAACGATGCAGGAAATTGCAAAAACACCTAGAGCGACCAGCGTCATCCCGAACGGTTCGGGAATTTTCCATAACAGTACATACGGCTCTCCATTCGGCCCTGTAACCGAATAAACATGGTAAACAATGGAATCATCGTTTCGATACGGGTCCATTTTGGCATAGAGCAGATCACCGGGGTACGACATGATATCGTCTTCTTTATCTCCGTTAACGGCAATCACCTTACTCGATTCATCCACAAGCTCAAGCCATCCGCCGTATTCGACGGGCCAGTCCCCGTTCAGCGTACCTGAAGGTCCGTAGAGATCCTTAGCGTCTACTTGTTGAAAGTCTGGCGTTTTGACTAAAAACCGGTTCATCACAAAATCCATACTGATCAGGGAAATCGTGATCACCGCGAACAAAAGGCCGGTAATCGCCAAATAATTCACGAGAAACAATCGTTTCAGCGGTCGCTTGCCCGTACGTTTTTTAATCTTTTTCAAAACGGTAACCGAGCCCCCTGATCGTGATAAGATGAATGGGATTCCTGGAGTGATCTTCAATCTTGTCCCTGATCTTGCTTATATAGACCATGACCAAATTTTCGTCCCCCATGTATTCTTCGCCCCATACCTGTTCGTAGATTTGCGCTTTGGTAAACACCCTACCAGCTTGACTCATCAATAATGCCAGGATTCTAAACTCATACGAAGTGATCTCCTTCTTCTCGCCACACTTGTAAAGTTCGCAGCCCTTGAGGTCCAATTTGATGTCGCCAATCTCAATAAACTCCCGGTTTGGATGCTCTTGAAGCGCGTACGATTCTGCGCGCCTGAATAAAGCTTGAACGCGGCTGACGACCTCGAGTGGGTTGAAGGGCTTGGTGATATAATCATCCGCGCCGAGCTGCAGTCCGTTAATTTTGTCCATATCATCGGATTTGGCAGATATAAATAGAAAAGGAACGTGCGAGTCTTGCCGCATCCTTCTCAGCAGCTCGATACCGTCCATTTCTGGCATCATAATATCGGCTAAAACGAGATCGATCGCCTCCTTTTGAAAAAGTGCAAAAGCTTCCTTTCCGTTACCTGCTTCAAAGGTTTCGTACCCGTAATTCTTCAGATAGATCACAAGCAGCTCGCGGATTTCCTGTTCGTCGTCGATGATCAGAACGGATTTGATGTTTTCTCACTCCTTTCCAAAACATATCCCTCTTGCCCGCGACAAAGACGCAAACAAGAGGGATTTTGATTGTTGAATGCTAATACAAGTTATCTGCAAACTTCGATAATAGAGCAGCCGCTTCTTGCCGCAACATCGGCGCTTTCGATCGATAGTCGATGGCCCCTTCTTTGGTCTCGACAATATCAGGTCCGTACAGTTTTTTCGCTGCGACGTAACGAACTCCATCCAGCGCCCATGCATCAGTCACACCGTCAAGCTTGGCTTCCATCGGGGTCGCATGGAGATAAGCGGATGCCATCTGCCAGACAATGTTCGCCGCTTCTTCCCTGGTAATCGGCTTCAGCGGACTGAACTTGCCGTCTCCCGTCCCTTTTATAATACCAAATTCATAGGCGGCTTGTATTTCTTGCGCGTAGGGGCTTCCGGATATATCTTGGAATACCGGCTCTTGTTTGGAGGGGGCAATTCCAGACCACCGGATGAACCAACCGATGAACTCGGCTCTTGAGATCGACTGTTCCGGTTGGAAAGACGCCTCATCGCTTTCTTGGCCGATGATGTCAAGCTGTCGCAAGTGATCGATGTAAGAGGCAAAAGGATGTTCCGGGCCAACATCCGGATAGCTTAGGGGCTTGGGCATTTTTTTGGACCAGCTATCCGACTTCTGATCGTAATATAAGGCCCGTACCGTACCGTCGGCGTTCAATGTAAAGGCTGCTTTCACGCCATTCTCGTCTTGGAACAGCAACGGCTCGATTTCACGGAGCCTATGCTCCCCTAACGGATCAGTTGCGATTAGCATTCCGTCTTGAGCACGAACGCGGGTTGTCCACATCCGGTTTCGCAAATCGCTATAGACGCCCTCGAATTTAGCAAGGGATTGTTCCGCAGGCGTAAGGCTGGTATCGGGAGAGCTTGTCTCCGGGTAATAGTGGTCCATGAATGCCTCAAACAAGGGAACCCGGAAATCAAAATCTTTGTTGACGTTGACGTATACGCCGACTTGCTCGTCAGGCAACAGCCACATATCACTATGGTAGCCGTCCACATCGCCGCCTTTCTCCAGGACGTTATAACCATTATAGATATGCTGGTTGGAGTATTCAAAGCCGTATGCCATGTTTGGTAGCTTCGGATGGATGGCAAGCTGGGGCTTATGCATTTCCGCCACCGTCGTTTCATTCAGAATCCTCGCGTTTCCAAGCTGGCCGCCATTCAGATGAGCCATCATAAATTTGGCCATATCAGATCCGGTTGAGAACATGCTGCCCGCGGGAAGCACGGTCGGAACGGTAGCATATTCGGTAATAGGTTCACCTACAACGTTGTATGGAACGGCCAAATGTTCCTTCATTTGCGGAGTCAGCCGAAAGCCGCTGTTGCTCATGCCTAGAGGTTCCAAGATATGGTCGCGGATATAGTTTTCAAACGGCATGCCCGACACCTGTTCCACAGCGTAGCCCTGGATCGTGAATCCCAGATTATCATAGCGGTAGTACTTACCCGGTTCACGGATCACCGTAGGCACATGATCCTTGACAAAGGACTTCAAGGAGACTTCCCGATTCAAGTCTTGTGTCGTTAATTCGGAGGTATCCCCGTATTCAAAGCCGGTGCTGTTCATTAATAAATCTCTCATCGTTAGCGGTGTTCCCGTTTGGTTCGGTATGCGAATACCTCCCAAATAATCCGACAAGTCAGCGTTCAAATCCATTTTCCCTTGATCCATTAACTGCATCACCGCTGTAGCGGTAACGACTTTCGATACCGAAGCAATTCGGAAGACGGTTTGGTCCGGATCTACGGGCAGCTTCCGTTCCACATCCGCATAGCCGTACCCTTTACTCGCCAGGACTTCGTCACCTTTAACGACAACGATCACGCCCCCTGCCATGTTGTCTTTGATTTCTGAATTAGCCATAAACTCATCCAGAAACCGTCCCACTTCTTTAGGATCTTGCGGTCCTGCCTCCGCCGATGCAGCGGATGCGGCCGGAAGCCAGTGACTCCCTCCGATGGCACCTGCTGATATCGCAATGGCCAGGGCAATGGCGGTCTTGGCATGCAACGTTCGCCACATCTTCATTTGTTCGTTCTCCTCTCATTTCATCTTCTTTACATCGTTAGATTAACCGAGCCATCTTAACCTGGTTTATATACAACCTTAATGTAATGTGAAATTCGAGTTTAGATATCACGCCTGATCCGTAAAGGGCTCAAATCAAGCCGTAAAAGCCGACGCGCTCTTCCGCCCGCAAAAGCAAAAGGCTGCCACTCTATAGCCGTGGCAGCCCTAATACAGCTGAAGTTATTCCATTATTTATAGCAACCATTATTCACAAACTTACTACTCCAGATTAAATGCTACTTCAAGTTCGCTAATCCGATCGTCATCGATATGGATGACATTGCCGAGTGTTCTTGCCGACAGAATGGACTTGGCGCTGTACTCTGCAACTTCCAGTCTATCAAAGGCGTTAAGCAGGCTTTGACCAGCTACGATCACGCAATTGTTGTTCACTATGGCAATCGGCGTACTCGCTTTAAACAGCGAAGCGGTACGCTCAGGCGCGTTATAAACCGCATGAAAAGGAAGCTTTGGCATTCCCCGAAGCAAGATATAACTCTCCGGAATCGTTCTTGAATCGAAAGCGGTATCGGTTACGGCAAATGCCATGATGTTAGGAGGATGCGCAATAATGATCGAATGCACATGCGGCTGCATTCTGTAAATCGCTTCATGGAGAAAGACAGACTTGCTTGGCTGTTTGCCAGCCTCGACTTTACCGTTCTCAATACGGACAAGGTCACCCGGTTCCAAATCGTTGCGGTCTTTGCCGTAGGGTGTGATGACAAAATCATTTCCAAACAATCGATGGGAAAAGGTGCCCTGCGTGCTTGTGAACAAACCTTGTTTATACGCACGCCGCATGAGTGCGCACATATCTCGGCGGATTTCTTTTTCCTCCGACGTGCAGGTGTCGTAGATATACGATTCCAGCTGCAGCGTGCTTTTGTTGCGGACGGTATCATAATCCTCATCGGTCAGCAGGACGGGATTTCCGAGTCGACGCGCCTCGATCTCCAGCCGCGCACAGAAGTCCAGGGTTTCAAATCGGTTAAACGCTTGAGAAAGGTCCCCAGCTCCGACCACAACGCCATGGTTCTCCAGCATAACCGTGTCGATCCCGCGCTTGAAAACAGCCGCAATGTTCTCCCCGAGCTGCTCGCTTCCAGGCAGGGCGTAAGGCGCGATCCCGATCTCGCCACAAATCTGCCGTTCGTTCGGAAGCAGCCTGGTATCCGGAATGCGCCGGACAATGCTGAACGAAACCAGTGCGGGCGGATGGGCGTGAATGATCGCTTTCAAGTCCGGACGAGCTTGATAGATAAGCCTGTGAAACGGAAACTCGCTGGATGGCTTGTGAATTCCCAGGACCGTGCCGTTCTCCTTCACGCATACCATATCCATCCGGGTTAATGAGCCTTTATCCACCCCGGCCGGTGTGATCCAAATATCTCCGTTCTGGTCCCTGATCGACAGATTGCCCCCGGACGTGGTTGTCATGCCATGATTGTAAATACGATTGATAAATTGAAGAAGCAGATCTGCCGGATGCAAAAATTCCTGATTCATTCCTACCACCGCCTTACCCGAATTTCTTTGTTTAGTTTTGTTTGTTTTTATTATACTGTTTTTCCTATTGATATTCGAGAATAATTGTGGCAAAAACATAACAAGTAGAAAAATTAGGATTCGTATTACCAGCTTCTGCACCAGAAGTTCATGATTGGCGTACTAATACGAAAAGTCGCCATTTCAGGCGACTTTTTTATCGTTTAAGATCGGATGCCAACATCACTAAGCAGAATGGTTCCACGCTTGGTCAGGTTGAACTCAATACGAATCTTGCTCAACTGCTCTGGATTGAATTCCGGATTCATTTTGTTGAAATCCTCTAGATGGAAATCATAGCTTTGAAATACGGGTTCCGAGGTATTCCCTGCTTTAGAAAATGGCCATTTCAGCAGTTTACCTTCAATGACAGGCGGCAGTTTGGATATATGGCTAAGGGGAAGACTTGCCTGATGGCCCTTCTTGTCTTCGACGGTAATCGTAAAATCGATAAACTCTTTCGGGTTGCCGTTTTCCTCTTTCCTGCGGGCATCCGCAAGCGAAAATACGATGGAGCTTTCCTTCCCTGTTTTTGCCCCCTGATCCGGCAAAGTAACCGTATAGGATGCCGGTTTGACAGATCCGTTCGAATTCCAGCCTAAGCGAGCCGCGCTGTAAGCCGCTTCACCCATTTTGACCTTCACCTTTTCCTCCTTCCATTGCTGGAGGTTCTCGCCCATCAGGCTGCCACCGGGAATTGTGGTGCTCTGCAAATCAACGTCTTCCTCATAATCCGCCAGTAAGATCGTTTGCGAATCGTAATAATTGCCGATGTACAGGGTATCGGGGAGCCATTCCTTGGCATAACCCAAATCTCTGAAAACCTCCCGGTATTGCCGTTGGTCCTTCAGCGTGGCATCCAGAAACGAAGATATGAACACTTTTGCAATGGTTTCCTGTTCATCTCGTGGCATAATTTGACGTAGGTTAAACAGTTGTTTCCCCAAGCCTGCCACATCCCCTCTGCCCCAGCCTCCGTTAAACTGGCCGTGGTTAGCTCCATAAATATAGACCAGCGATTTCATGTAATTTGTACCCTTGGTATAACGAATCCGGTGATATTGCTTCGCGCTGTCCAGACTGTTGACATCCATATCATGAGCTCCATGCAAAGCCAGATAATTCACGTCCTGCAGCGGCAGCGGTTTGCCTTGAGGTTTATACTGCCCGTCCGTGCCCGCAATGGAAATGAGCGAGCGGATCGAGAAGTTATAGTCAAACTTGATGTGGCCATGGTCCGGATGACGGCTGAGCTTGTTATAGGCTGCCGCGATCGCGACCGCTTCGCCGCCTCGGGAATGCCCGATGAGGGCGATTCGTTCCATATCGACCTTTTGATAAAACGGATGGTCCGGATCACGGTTCCATCCCTTCCAGGTTTGCAAATGCTCCAACAGCAGCAAGCCTCTTGCCGGATTTTCACTCAGCAGCGGGCTAATCAGGAACATATCCTCGTATGGAGAGACATTAAGAAAATTTTCATCCACGGAGACAAAAATATACCCTTTACTAGCCAGCAGCCTGCCGAGATATTCATAACCCGGATCGGAATAATCATTCATTAAGTGATTACCATGTACGATCAAAACAAGCGGAAAGGCACCTTCCCCTTCGGGATACCACACTTTACCGTTTAACGGCAACGCCTCTGGCCCAAATCCAAGCGACTTCGTACGCAAGGACGACCATTTCTCAACAAACTTGGACGCATCCACCGTTTGGGTGGTCAGGGATCCGCTCTGGTTAAACTCTTTCCTGTAATTGTCGGGGCTTCCGTATAACAGGCTTTTGACGGAATACTCGCCTTCTTCGGCAGGGTTTTTCATCGAGGCGCCATCATATCGGGTTGAAGTCTTCAGCTGTTTTAAGGTCACGTCCGGAGCGGCTTCATCCCCGGCCCGAATCAACCAGAAGCTGCCGGCGCCGATCACGACAGTGATCAGGGATAAACAGGCCAGGGCGCCGATCTTCCTAGTGTTGGACGCTTGCTTGTAGCTTCCCGTTGCAAATTTATAAACCAATGCACCAAACAAAGAAAAAACTACGGCAAACAACACGATGAAAACCACCGAGACTTCCAGCGGCCCTATGAAAGAGAATAAAAGCATGATAAGGGAGCACAGCAATATCCACATATAACGGCTTGGCAGTTTCTTGACTCCGTGCAGCAATAATGCAGCCAGGCCGCTTACAAGCGCTGCAGCTAAGACAAACATGAAGGTACCCACGATGAATTTACCGAAACCATGCCCCGTCAATAGATAATTGGCCTGTATCAGAATCAGGATAAAGGCGATGACGCCAAGGCCAAGTGACGCACCTTTCCATCCAGGGGATAACGGGCCCCGTCGCTTTCGGTTGGCCATTATTCTTCGAACAAAAGTAACATCCTTCTCTGTTTCTGTCTCTTTTTGTATTTCCAATCTCTCCAGTCCTCCTGTATCCCCATATCGTTATTAGTTCTACTTCTGATTATATCGGAGAATTCTTTCTCTACACTTTCCTGAACCTTTCAGTAATCTTACAAATGATCAGGCAGAAAAAGAACGAAGTTCGTATGCCCGTTCGTGGTCAGCGTGATGTTACCCCCATGTTTTTCTACCACTTGTTTGGCAATGGCAAGACCTAGACCCGTACCCCCATCGCTTTTACGGGCTTGGTCTCCGCGGACAAAGGCATCAAAAATCGTTTCCTTCATAACATCCGGGATTCCGATGCCATCGTCCGAAACGTGGATTTCGACTCCATTTCCCCTCGTTTCCAATTTCAATCCAACGGTTGTGCCAGGCGGGTTGTATTGGATTGCATTGGACAGGATATTGGAAACCGCCCGGTATAACCAGGTCGCGTTGAAGGGGATTATGATTACACGATCGGGAATATCATACTGGAATAGAAACTTTTTTTCTTCGAAAACCTCGTAATACTCGGCTGCGATTTCCCTCATGAATTCCGTAAGGTCGGATGCCTCAACGGCAAAAGGATAGTCGGGACTATCCAGCTTGGACAGCTCGAAGATACCGTCGATCAGCTCTGACATCAGACTGGCTTTGTCGGAAATCAAACACAGGATTTTTTGCCTTTTCTCTTCCGAATCGACGAGCCCCACTTCCATCGCTTCGATATAACCCTGAATAGTCGTCATCGGTGTCTTCAGGTCATGGGAAATGTCGATCAGCATTCGCTGCTTGCCCTCCGCAAGCTCTCGCTTTTCCCTCTCCATCCGTTCAAGCCGCTCCGCCATAGCATTGAAATCGTCCTGAATTTGCGCAAGCTCATAACTCGCTTTAAAATTCAGTCTTTTGTGGTAGTGTCCGCTGGCGATGTTCCGTATGCCGTCCGCTATGGAGCTAAGCGGGGTGGTGAGCCGGGAAGCCGTCCATCTTCCGAAGACATAAACGGTAATTGCAAACAATGCGAGAAAGAGCAGCAGGGCTTGGAAGGCCATTTTATAAAATACTCTCTCATGCTGATCGCTGTCCATACCTGGCACGGCTGTTGGACTGCCCATGACTCCAGCCTCCGTCTTGACCGGTCCGGTAGCCTCCATAAAATAATCCATGATCAACGCATTTAATACAAATAGCGAAAACACGGCAATGAGTGCAATCGTAACAAAAAAATAAATATATTGGCGAATCAGCGAACGCTGCAGGCGATTAGGAGATTTCATGGCTGCAGTTCATCTTTCTTCGCAAATCGGTAACCGAGTCCGCGAATGGTTTTGATATAAACAGGTTTCCTCGGACAAGCTTCGATTTTATCGCGCAGCCTGCTGATTTGGACCATGACGGCGTTATCGTCAGCCAGATAATGCTCGTCCCAGGCTTGTTCAAAAATTATCTTTTTCGTAAATACGCGCCCCGGTTCCCCCATGAACAGCTTCAATAATTTGTACTCGATCGCACTCAGCGAAATCGGTGTTCCCTTTATGTACAGCATGCATTCGCGGTGATCCAGCAGCAAGTCCCCGACGCAGGTTTCGGATAACGTGCGAGCTTCCGACTCCGACGGCTCATTAAACTCATAAGAACGTCTTAACTGGGCCTGAATTCTCGCCATCACTTCGAGCGGGCTGAACGGTTTGGACACATAATCGTCTGCCCCCAGCTTGAGACCGGTTATTTTATCAAGTTCCTGATTTTTGGCCGAAATGAGAATGACCGGGATTTTATAATCCTGCCGCATCATGCGGAGCAACTGGAATCCGTCGATGAACGGCATCATGATATCGAAGAGTGCGAGATCCACGTGCTTGCTTCGCAGATGCTCTAGGGCTGCTTTCCCGTCAAAAGCCTCCAAAGTCCTATATCCTTCTGCCTCCAGATAAAGTTTAAGCATATCTATAATATCCGGATCATCATCGACCACAAGTATGGTTTTAGGCATAAAATTATCCTCCTCCAAGTAATATATGGTTCTCTTTGGGAGGAGAAATTCCTTTTTTGTGTTTGTTCGTTAGCAACATTACCATGGCAGATTCGAAACGACGGGCAAGTCAAATGCCCACTGGAAATCTCGCTTCTTGCCAATAACGGTTCGTTTTAATGTAATTGATGGCGGGATGTTCGTTAAGCCTTGAATCGCAAATTCCAAATATTCCGACGTTATTGGGTCCCCTTTCGTATAAGCTCCACCGATATGGACCTTGTATTCCTGTCCATTATTATCAACTGCTATCCATTCATCCAGTAAAGGCTGATTCACAAACCTTCCCTTGGCGTACAGGGCAACAGCTTGTTCTCCCGTAGAAGTATCTTTCAACAGTGAAGATTTTGTAAACGTAAGGGTATCTCCTCCATCCGTCATCACAGCGGGATTCTTATCCAGCTCCCTGGGGTTAAGCTGAATGGCGCCTTCGTTTATGAAACGCATGATCAATCCGTCGACCACCACCCTCAATTGACCGGAATCCGGAGGGATCACGGTCGAATCGAATTCATTGGACCATTCCAGGGTCCCGCTCGAAGTATTCATTTGCTGCGTTTCCACTTTTTTAACATAGGATCCGATGGTCTTATACCCGTTACCTTCCTTAATCTTCACATGATACAAAACCTCCAGGCCGTTATGCCAGTTCGATGGGACTTGTTCGAGCATCTGGGGAGCCAGGGATATCGACATATCCATGCGGACACCGTTTGGTGTAATTAGAAGCTGTTTCATGTCCATGTTGAGCCCATCCTGCGTTGAATATGTATCCTCTAAAGGTTTAGATACCGATAAAGATTTGGCATTTGTCATATCCATCGTCAACTCCAGCGGCCAGTTAACCAGGACACGTTCTTGCGGTTGTTGTTCTGGATCAGCTACTACTTCTACTGCTTTACCGTGGATAACAATGTGATCCGGAACCGTACCGTTGAATACATAAACATAATCCTGTATTCCCGAATCCGTGTTGCGAAGATGCCTACCGGGAATTGCAACTTGGCGTCCCTGCGTGTCCGTAATCAAGAACGGATCGCGCACGCTGTCTTTTAGTGAACGGCCATCCGGTCCGAATTGCTTCGTCATGATAACAATATGGGATCGGTCTTTCAGCACGGCCATGATTTCCATCGAGTATCCGTCATCTTCTACTTTGACGTCCTGCTTTAGCAGAAGATCAAACCGTTGAGCTCTTTCATATTCCTCATCCCATAACCAATCGCCGTTGGTGGACAATGAGTCGCTTCCTTGATACCGATGCTCACCGATCAAAGAGGCACTGTCAGGCGAATTCTGCCATACCATATACGCTCCGCCCATGAGAATTACGGCAGCAGCTCCGGTCATCACCATTCGCCGGAATGCCTGCTTGAAAGAGACTTTCTTTTGCAAGCCTCCGTCCAGCCCCCTCGGGTCCATTTCGATGTTCTCTAAAGCCTTCATCACGTTTGAAGTAAATTCGGGGTCTGGTCCTTCCTCATATATTTTGAAGCCCCAAAACTCCTCGTCATTAGCCTTTGATATAGGTTTCAAACCAAATCCCTCCCTTGTTCTCAATTTGTTTCTTAAGGCTCTTTTTGCCCCTGTGCATGGCATTTCGAACTTGGTCAGCGTTTAATCCGGTAATCTCGCAGATTTCTTCATATGTCAGGTCATTCGTATACTTGAGAAGCAGCACCAATCGATACTTAAAGGGCAATTCCTGTAGCTGGCGATATACTTCCCGCTGCATTTCCTTTTGAAGGACAAGCTGTTCAGGCGTATGCTGGTGGCCTGGTTCGAGGGTCCCTTCATTTGAAGCAGAGCGGATTCGATTTTGGCGCTGAAGATCCTTCACCGCATGAACGACGATTCTATATACTCAGGCCGAAAAATGCCCTTCGTCCCGATAATTCGCCAAGCTGCGGTAGATTTTAACAAATGCTTCCTGAGCAATGTCCTGAGAATCCTGATGATTTAACCCCATGCTGCGGATGATTCCGTATACTTTAATTTTGTAACGATCGACGATAACGGCAAATAATTGCTTTTCGCCTTCGACGATACGACGAATGATCTCGGTTTCGGAAGACGGATCTGTCATGTGTTTCACCTCATTCCCCTGCTCGTTTAGTACAACCTATAAACGTAAGCTGTCACTCAAACTTCTCAGTCTAATTAAAAATAAAAAACAAAAAAGAGCCTACCGGAATCGGAAAGGCACTTTCCATCTGATTGATTTTATTGGCGTCCAATAAAACCAAACAAGAGAAGCTGGTTAAGCTCAGCCATCTTATTTTTATAATTTCCGGATCTTGCCCAGGAAGCTTGGAGCGTCCCGACAACACTTAATAATTCCAAAAGGGTCTCCAGAGAAACAGAAGAATGAATCGCCCCTTCCTTCTTCCCCAGCTCAATAAATTCCTGAATAAGCTCAGTTCTAATTTTATTGGTGTTTTCACTATATAAGCTCACCAGCACCTGATCCTCAACTGCACCCGGTGTAGAAAGCAATTGATAGTCATGCTCAGCACAGATCTCCAGTACTTGGGATAGCTTGTCTTTAAACTCGATATTTTGCTTCAACAGCTCCTTGGCCATATGGATGGTATTTTGCATCAGAACGTTGGCACATTCAGTAACCACCCCTTCTTTGCTGCCGAAGTAGTTATACAGCGATACAGACGATACACCGGATTCTTCGGCAATGTCCTTGATGCTGACATGGATGAAGCCTTTTTCTTTAAAAAGCTTTAATGCGGCATGAATGATCGCATCCTTCTTTTGCTGCGTTCTTATCTCGAATTTATTCATCCGTTTTCACTCACTTCCCGTATTCGTCGCTACAAGTAGTTTACCATAAAAAGAGTAGTTTTTAAATTTCGGGGTCGATATTTAAAAACTTCTTGACAGTCCGGTCGATATCCATATAGAATCAAGCTATAATTTTTAAATATTGCATCAATTATTTAAAAACTATACTGAAAACAAAAATAAATGTTTGAGAAAACACGGTTTGATCAAATCGTTTAACCCTAATGGAGGAGTTACTATGAAAATATTGGTTTATGGCGCTGGGGTTCTGGGCAGTTATTTAGCCCACGAGCTGGTGCGTGGTGGTCACAACGTCACGATGCTGGCCAGAGGACAACGAGCGGATGAGTTGGAAAAGAGCGGCAATGTCATTCGGCATTATTTTCAGTTCCAAACAACGGTTCATAACGTAAGGGTGATCCGGGAACTACAGCCTGACGATGTTTATGATCTTATTTTTGTTGTGATGAAATATCCGGATTTCGAAGCGGTACTGCCTGCACTTGCAGCGAACCATAGCAGCCACATCGTTATAATGGGCAACAATGCGAGTCCTGGGGAAATGGAGAAGTATTTGCAAGCCCATAGCCCGGTAGCGAAAAAGGTTGCTTTCGCTTTTCAGACGATCGCTGGCTGGAGAGAGAATGGCCGGGTCATTAGCGTACGCGGACCAAGAACCAAAATCAATATCGGCGGTTTAGGTGAGGAGCTGTCTTGGCGTTCGGTGATCGATCAGGCTTTGGTTAACACCAAATATAAGTGGACCTACCAGAACAATATGAATGAGTGGCTGAAAAGTCATTTTGTCATGATCTTGGCATTGAATTCCATTGCTTCTACATATCACGGTAATTTGCGCAGAGCCGCAAAAGACAAAAAGCTTCTCAAGCTTGTTATCCATGCTGTAGATGAAGGGCATCAAGTGTTGGAGAAAAACGGATTTACGGTTACGCCTGCTGCTCAAAAGCAATTCGCCCGCAAAAAAAGGAAGCTGTTCTACATCCTGCTGAAGATAATGCTATCAACCCCGATTGGCAGAATCCTGTTAAGTGATAAGGCTGTGTCAGCAAACGAGATGACTGCTTTACAGCAAGCTTTTGATCATTTGAAGATTCGAGCGAACGTAGCGACACCTCATTGGGATGATCTTCAACATTACTCCCCACCCATACAGGGATCATAGATGGTGGCTTTATTGATCTATAGCTTAGCCTGGTAAGAAATATGTTCGCAAAAAAATCTCTGCTCAACCAACGAGCAGAGATTTTATGAACCTTCCGGCGGGCCTTGACTGATGCTTCAATCACAGACACCCACCGCCAGCCTTGAACATACCTAAACAGCTAAGCATCCCCTTCACTCTCCCTGACATGGTTGTTGTTCGAAGCAGCCAAGCTTCCTCTTCGCTCGTACGCAACAACAACCATAACCATGCTTAATGCAGCGCAAATCATATACAATGTCCCTGTGTGACAAGTAAACCCGGTGCCCTCAGGATCTGCTGTTTCTTCCATAAACGAAATATAAAGTAACGGAGGACATGATCATCAATATCACTGAATAAACCAATGTCAACGCTTTGGTATCTGCTAGCGCCTGCGCATCCGTACTGTTCTTGATGACGATTCCTAACGGCTGGTACAAAGGATGATAGAGAAACACGGTAACGTCATAATCGGCCAAAATTCCGTTGAAATTCAAGGCAAAAACAGCTAGCGTCGACGGTAGAATGATCGGCAGCAATACTTTTCTGAACGTATAGAACGGTTTGGCACCCAAATTCCTTGCAGCGTCTTCCAGATTGCTGTCCAAGCTGAAGAAGGAGGCCTTGACCATTCGCAGGGTGAAAGGAATATGGACGATGACATAGGCAATCAGAAGCATCCAGACCGTGCCAACCAGCACCGTATTCCCGATCATCAGCTTTGGCGTGTTAAAGGTTACGATCAGTCCGATTGCAATCAGCGTTGACGGCAGAATCCACGGAATCAGCAATGCGTATTCCAGGGCAAGCGCCCACTTGTTCTTATATTTATGTAAGATCCTTGACGCGGCCAGCGCCAATGCGACGACAATGACCGAGGCTGCCGCGGCATATAGAATACTTACGAGATAAGGCTTGAATGCCGACATGGATGAAAACACTTGAATGTAATTATCCAACGTGAAGCTGTTCAAATTCAACGTGGCGGTCGAGATACTGGCCGCATCGGTGAACGAAAAGATGATGATCAGCACAACCGGAACGATGTAGAGAACAAACAGGCCGTAAGCCAGAATATGAGCGGCTATGTTACCGGATTTGCTGCGGATTTTTTGTTTGACCAGCTCCGATTTGACTTTGGAGACCGACATGAAGTTGCCCTTACGTTCGAACCGGATCATCACGGTCAACAACACCAGTGTGGCCACTCCGAGAATAAGAGCCAGCAGCGCAGCCAAGTCTCTTGACGTCATGCTTCTCGAGAATGTCAGAATCATCGGCGTAATCGTCTGGAATTCCTTGCCCCCGAGGATAAGCGGCGCGGACGTCGCAGCCAGGCCGGTAAGAAAAGTCAGGATCGTCAGCGCGTAGATCGTAGGCTTCAGGACCGGAAGTACGACCCGCCATAGGATATACCCAGTAGACGCCCCCATATTTCTCGCAGCTTCCACCGTTTGGAAGTCGATTTTGCGAATCGCATTGCTCAGGAACAGAAAGTGATTGGACGTGCAGGCGAACGTCATGACGAATAGAACCGCCCAATAGCCATGAAACCATGTCGTATCAAAAGAAGGGAACAATTGAACTAAGAGCTTGGTCATAAACCCCTCTTCGCCATAGACGAATTTATAGCCGGACACCAGCACGACTCCGCTGTAAATCAGGGTCGTAAAGTAACCCAACCGCAAAATCTTCGCGCCTTTGATATCGAAATATTCCGAAATCAAAACCAGCGTAATGCCCACCACATTTACCGTAATGACTAGCGAAAAAGCGAGAATAAAGCTGTTGTATAAACTTCTCATTGCGCGTTCGGACGACAGCAGCTTCTCTGCCGCTTCCAGCGTAAATTTGCCGTCCTTAAAGAATATTTCGCCGTAAATATTCAAGTTCGGATAAATCAGGAAGGCAATGACAAACCAGACAATCAACCCGTATAAAAGGATCGAGAAAGGGTTTATGGAAGCCAGTCGGGTGCTCATGTTCCGGGCATTCATGCTTCCCCCTCCTTCATCGGATACTGCAAAATATCGCGGGCCGGGAGGTAGATGTCTACATCGTCACCGACCTCATGATGGACGAGCGGGCTTTCTATTTCGATGATTTTTAACCGTCCGCCGCCGGCAATCTCCAATAGGTATTTGCTGTATAAACCGTAAAATTCCCGGTCTGCAATCTTGCCTTTCAGTTGGACCGTATCGATCCCCTGCAGGGGCAGCAGGCTTACCTTCTCATTGCGGATATAGGCGATATTCCCTGGCTGAACAATATCCTTCAACCGGCTGTTCTCTACCATCCGCGGATCGATCCGATTAATATCTCCTATGAAATTGCATACAAACTCAGTTTGAGATTGATTGTAAACTTCCATGGGCGTACCTACTTGCTCCAGGACTCCATGATTGAATACGCCAATCCGATCGGACAGCGTTAACGCTTCTTCCTGGTCGTGCGTGACATAAATCGTTGTGATCCCGAATTTCTTCTGCAATTGTTTCAGCTCATTGCGCAGCTGCACCCGCAGCTTGGCGTCCAAGTTGGATAAAGGTTCGTCCAGTACCAAGATGCTCGGCTTCAAAACCAGCGCCCTGGCAATCGCGACGCGCTGCTGCTGGCCTCCGGATAGTTCCGATACCTTCTTGAACAGCTGATCATCTTTCAGATCAACCTTTCGAGCAATGTCCTTTACCTTCTGGTCCACTTCCGCCTTGGAAAACTTCTTGACACGCAAGCCAAAAGCGATATTCTCGTACACATTCATCGTCGGAAACAGCGCATAGCTTTGAAATACCATCCCGATCTCTCTTTTTTCGATCGGCAAACGGGTAATGTCGGTGTCTTTCAGCAGGATCTGTCCGCTCGTAGGCATAATAAACCCGACCAGACTGCGGAGGGTCGTCGTCTTCCCGCAACCCGAGGGACCGAGGAACGTGAAGAATTCCCCTTCCCGAATATGCAAATTAAGGTTTTTGACCGCATGAAATTCTCCGAATTTAATGTCAACGTTCTGGAATGTAATCATATTATTATCTTCCTTTTTGTTGTACTTGAATGAACGGCTGCATATTGGCGTTCCCAATATGCAGCCGGCTTGACTCCATTCCGTTATTTAGTGCATAATCTCCAACTCGATTTTCTCCGCCCACAGATCCATGTTTTCGGCAATAAAGGCCCAATCGAAATCTTGTGGTTTTAACGAAGTAAACAGCTCCTTGACGGAATCATTGGCTTGCTCGACCGCTTTTGTATTTGCCGGCATGGCATTGAACTCAGCCGCAAATTCTCCTTGAATTTCGCTGGATCCGAGCCATTCCACGAACCGCTCCGCCGTTGCCTGTTTCTTCGTTCCGTTCACGAGCGCTGCATGTTCCACGACCATCGGTACGCCGACTTCGGGACTGACAATGCCTGCTTTCACTTTATATTGCTCTTCCTTCTGCTGCAGGGTTCCGGAAACGAGCGCCCCTAGCGGCGTTTTGCCGCTGGCCAAATTGGCATAGAAGTCTTCGCCCTCGACTGCGCTGACGCCGTTGTCATACAATTGCTGAATTTCATTCCAGCCTTCCTCGGATATACCGAGATCACCATTCGGATCTTGGAAACGGGTCAGAATGCCCGCTACAATAAGACGAGGCGTATTTTGTCCAAGCAGGGTAGGGGCTTCGTACTTCCCTTTGTACGCATCGTTCTTATAAAGGTCGGTCCAGTCCTTTGGCGCGGTTTCGGCCGTGAATTCGTTCGGGTTATACCCCAGCAGAATCGCTTGCTTCACAAGGCCATGATAGTAGCCCTCCGGATCGTTCAAGCCCTGCTCCACATCTCCGGCCCAGCTTGGAACAAACTTAGCCAGAGCGTCTTCCTTTTTCAAGTTCTCATAAAGCATATTGTTCAAGCCGTAAACGACGTCCGCGATCGGGTTGTTCTTCTCGGCAATCAACCGGTTCGTCAAGTCGGCGCCGCCCGCTCCGACAATTTCGATGTCAAAGCCCGCACCTTTCGCTTTCTCAATCAGCCATTCGCCGCGGCCGTCAGAGTTCGCATTCGTGTACACGATCAACTTTTCATTCTGGACCGGTTCCGTAGACGACGATTCCGACCCGGCCGGAGCCCCGGGCTCCGAAGTGCCCGAGTTTGCATTGCCGGCATTGTTGCCGCCTCCGCAAGCCGATACAATCACACACATAATGAGAAGTAGCGCCATTGAAAGTTTTCTCATGATTCCCTTAACTCTCCTTTGATCGTGTCATTTTATTTGGTTTAAATGTTGATGATCAACCCGTCATATGCCGGCAAAATTCCGACGGGGCTGAAGATGCGGACAAAATCCTCATGAAGTAGCTTGGAATTATGGCTAAAATGTGTGACGACGATTTGGCCTTCAGGCTTAAGGATATTTTCTTTTTGGAACTCGCGCTGGACTTCCAGCACTGTTTCCACGCACATATGATTGCGGTCGCGGGAGTTCCCCGTATATCCATGCGTGCAGTCGAGGATGGCGCAATCCAGATTTTTGCCCTTTAACCATGCCCATGTCGCATCCGGGAACCAGCCCGAATCGTGCCCGTACAGCAGTTTTTTTCCTTCCTTTTCGATCACGTATAACAGACAGGTTTCCATGCGGTCATGATCCGCCAACAATGGCGTTACCCTTGCGTTGCCCATAGCAAAGGTCTCAAACGGGCGCAACAGATGGAATCGATACCTTTGTCCTTCAAAGCGGCCGATAGCGGCACGCGTGTGATGCATCACCGTACCATTCCCATAAATGTGCATCGGATGCTGAAGGCCGTGCGCAATTCCTTCCCTGCGGCATTCCAAATCAACGGCATTGTAATGGTCCGAATGCGAATGCGTGACCAACAGGTGCTCGATTGCTCCCAGATCGATATTGTCCCGCAGCGCCTGCATATAGGAATCCGGGGAATAGTCAAACTTGATGACATCGTCCATGATGGCGGAAGTTCGCGTGCGGATATTTTTTCCCCCAAGCTCCCGCGCTTTGTTACAATGCTCGCAGCGGCAAAAGGCATTGGGAAAGCCCTCTGCGGCTGCAGTTCCTAGAAAGTGAATTTTCAAAGTCATGTCTCCTTGCCACTGTAGTGATCCATTTTACGTCCTGGACTGAACGGATTGTCGTTCTACAATCGATGTTTGAATTTTAATGGTGATTGGATTCTCGTTGGAGTTGCCAACGCGCTTCATCAGCAAATCAACGGCCGATCGGGCAAGTTTCTCGGTATCTTGTCGAACCGTCGTAAGCGGGGTCGGAATATATGCCGCTAACTGGATATCGGAGAACCCGACGATGGACAGCTTTTCAGGAACCGGAATACCCATTTGCAGTGCGGTGTGAATGGTCGAGATGGCGACATGGTCATCCCCGCACATGATGGCCGTCATCCGGGGATTGTCCTGAATAAACCGCTCCTGTTCCGGATCGCACTCATTAATGCGGCTGGTATCGCAAGCGACGCTTCGAAAATGAATGTTCTGGATCTTCACCGGAATTTTATGGTCGAGCAGCGCTTGGATATAGCCTTGATACCGTTCCTTCCGGCTTGTGATATTGTCGATCGGATTCGAAGTGTATCCGACTTCCCGGTGCCCCTTCTCGATCAAATACTTCGTCATTTGATAAGAGCCCATATAGTGGTCGTGATACACGCAATCGATCTCCACTTCATGGAAAATACGATCGATGATCACCAGCGGCAGTTTGCGCAACTTTAGTCGCAGCACCTGATCGCTGCAGGTCTTCCGCCCCTGAGGAAACAGAATGATACCGGTGATCCCTCCTTCGGCCAGCCTTTCCAGACAAAGATCTTCATCGTCGCAGTCCTTCGTCATTTTTAAAATGAGGTCGCACCCGTGCTTTCGCACTTCAGCCTCGGCGGCGGCGATGATTCTGGAAGTGTAATCAGATAGATGGGGCATAATGAGTGCGATCTGTCCGAACGGCCTGTCCACACTCGGCGCCGCCTCGATGACCTGGGGAGAAGTTCCTCCCTCGGCCATCAATCCTTCTAGCGGCTGGGCAAGAAAGGTCCCTCTTCGGGGCAGGCGGTACACCAGTCCCTGCTCTGCCAGCTTTTGAAGCGCCAGCTTGCTCGTCATTCGACTCACGCCGAACAGCTTGGCAAGCTCTCCTTCGGATGGAACAGGATCATGCGGCCGCAGCCTACGGCTCTGAATAATCTCAATTACCTGATCAGCCACCCGGTGATATAATTGATTCTGTTTAATCAAACGTACATCTTTCATCAAATTATCCCTCTAATCGTTGAGTCGACTCGTAATCCGCAAGGGATCTAATTTAAACTTAATGAATGTCACTGACATATTCAATGATATATTTGTAAAAGCCTTGTAAATTCTATGTTAAATCTCAATGCTACGGTCCTGAATCAAAAATTATATATCAGTGATATATTAATTCGCTTCATATGTTTGCTTTCAAGGTACCCTACACCATACACGCTATTGCCATTTCCCCGATCAACGAAAAAAAAACCTGCCGGTTAGGTAGGTTTTTTAGAGCTTGATTCTATCGATTCAGGGTTGAGCTTCGTTAATTACGCTATCAAACGTGAATCGGCCTCTTTAGAAACCGCCAAGAATACATATTTCACCTTCGTCTTTAACACATGATTATCGACCAGAAAATCGAGCCTATGAAATACGCTACGAATCGAAAAATTGGTCTAAAGTCACTTTTCTACAAAATAATTGCCGTCAAAAGAAAAAAGCCGCAAAAGATATGCGGCCATCCATGTCTATATGTACGTAAGCATCGTGATTTTCTATTGCTTGTTTTCTTTTGCATGTAGGCTTTCTTCAGCAACCTGCGCTAGCTCCTCAGCTTTGATACTAATCTCATGGATCGTTGTAGAGAATTCCTGAATCGCCCTTGACTGGGTATCGGTTAGGGTGAGGATATCGGAAAAAGCATGATTCAACCGCTGCAAAAATTCCTGAATATTCTTCGTGATACCATTAATCTGGTCCACATTCTCTTTGGAGCTTGTCGCCAGCTTCCGAATCTCATCGGCAACAACCGAGAAGCCCCTTCCGACTTCCCCCGCTCTCGCCGCTTCGATAGAAGCATTAAGGCCTAACATGTTGCTCTGATCCGAAATCTCCTTAACAACGCTGGAAATCTTCCCAATCTGCTGCGCACTGGAGCTGACGTCCGTCATTTGGTTCGTTACGTCGGTCACACGTTCGGTAAGGTGAGCAATCGATTGACTGATATCTCCAATGGATGCGGTGGTCTGTTCGACAATTGCCGAAAAACTCTCGGCCATCTCAAACAGCGCATTCGCTTTTTCGAGACTTGTCCCCATGCCTACGCCGCCGATAACCCTGCCCTGTTCGTCGTGCAGTGGGATCGCGCGTGCAGCCAGCGGAAATCCAAACAGCTCTTTCGGAACGACAGCCGATAAAGCTGTATTATTCCGAATCGCATTGGTGACAATATCGCCCTCAACAAGCGGGTCCCCCGGGCTCACATTCAGCGAGAAGGTTTTGCCCGGAATATTAATGATAAGTTTCTCCGTATCATAAATGCCAATCGTGATATCATCATTCGTTAGACTTTTCAGTAATGGAGCTACCTTTACAAAGGCACTGATCAGCTCATGCTGTGTTTGCTCTTCAGTCACATTATTCATGCCTATCTCCCCCAACCCTTAATACGGGAATTTCCTTTGCCCGTAATGAACCGATATCCACTTCATGGTCGTAAATTCATCCAGGCTCCATTGCCCATTCAGACGCCCCAACCCCGACTGCTTCTCTCCGCCAAATGCTACAATGGGTTCGTCGTTAATCGTTACATCATTCACATGGATCATGCCTGTATGGACCTTCTTCGCCATTTCTACACCACGTTCAAGATTGGAGGTGTGAATAGCCCCGCTAAGGCCAAAACGTGTATCGTTGGCAATGGAAATGCCTTCCTCTTCCGTTTCGAATGGGATGATGCACACAACCGGGCCGAACAACTCCTCTTGTGCTACCTCCATATCCGGTTTGACATTGACAAGGACGGTAGGCTCCACCATTCTGCCGGTGATATTCCCTCGCACCAATGGAACTGCACCTTGCTCAATGCCCTTCTCAATCAGCTTCTGCAGTGTCTCTGCCTGCCGATTGTTGATGACGGGTCCGATAATCGTCTGCGGATCGCTCGGATCACCTGTTGTCAGGGTAGAAACCTTCTCTTTGTATTTATCTACAAACTCCTGATAGATCGACTTCTGGACAAGAATCCGGTTGGCCGACATACAGATCTGGCCTTGATGTGTGAATCTGCTGAATGTCGCCGCTTGTACCGCGTAATCGATATCAGCATCTTCCAGGATAATGAACGCGCTGTTCCCGCCGAGCTCAAGCAGCGGCTTCTTGAAGTACTTGACGGCCAGTTGACCAATATGGCTTCCGACCTTAGTCGAACCTGTGAAAGAAATGATTCTCGGAATCGGATGCTCAACGAACGCATCGCCAATTTCCTTAATATCTGTCACCACAACATTCAACAAGCCCTTCGGTACGCCCGCTTCTTCGAAAATCTTCCCGATCAGGGTTCCGCCCGTAATCGGCGAATCCTCATGTGGCTTCAGCACAACGCCATTGCCAGCACCCAATGCTGGGGCGACAGACTTCATGGACAAGAAGAAAGGAAAGTTAAATGGACTGATAACCCCAACCACGCCAGCCGGGATCCGATACAGGCGGTTCTCCTTGCCAACTTCTGTGGAAGGTAAAATCTTTCCCTCCATTCTAAGGGGGAACGTAGCCGCTTCCTTAATCATATTCTTCACAAGACCGATCTCGAACGCCGCCTTCAGACGTGTTCCGCCCAGCTCCTGCACAATAATGGAGGAAATGTCTTCCTCATGCGATTCAATATATTTAACAGCATTTTCAAGAATGTCTCGTTTCTGGTAAGCATTAACCTTGTCCCATTCCAGCTTAGCTTGATAGGCAGCCTGATATGCGTCATCAATGTCTGCAACGCTTGCGATTTGAAAAGCAGTAATGACCTCATCATTGTATGGATTGATGTCAGGCAGCGTTTTACCACTCTTACCGTCGCGCCATTCCCCGCCTATGAATTGTTTTCCTAATTTCGAGTAATCCATATGAACCCTCCTGTGTCGAATAATTCCAACTGATCAATATAATTATCGACTAAATACAGGTAATTGTTAAGTGAATTTTCTTTGACCTCTTCGACGCTCCATGTACGAATCGTTCCTACCATCGCTGTTGCCCCACATTTCTTGGAATGGTTCTGAGCAAGGACGAAATGTGGGGGCAAAGGCGAGCGCTGTCGCTTGTCCGGAATCGATTCGTCCTCCGGTTTCATACGGAAGTGGCTCTATCGAAGCGAAAGCTGCGAAGGTTGTCCGCTCAAAAAAACATGTACGAAAGCCCAGGGAGACCGGGAAATCACCGTAAGCCTCAAGTAACATCGTTACAAGCAGCAAGCAAGGGAGAACAGCCAATGATCAAAACAGAAGCCATAGCGGTGTGGGATAACATCCTGAGCACCGCCATGGCTTTAATTGACACACTTTCTGTTTATGAGAGCCGTACGTCAAGCAACTAATTCTACTTTTGGGACGGCCCCGTTATTTTTCGTTCGACATTCATCCGATCAGACGTTAATTCACTTTCACGGTCATCATAGTTATACCGCTTGACGAATCCGTTCGAACAAGATGTTGTTTTCCAGATGGATATGCTCGAAGGTGTCCTTTTCAAGCATCGCCAACCGTTGATAGACCAACCGATACGTACCGCAGGCATCCGACGGAAGTTCGAAATCAGCGGTTACTTCCCGGAGCTCCTGAAGCAGTTTGCCTGCTTGAGCATGTTCATGTTCCAGTTCAGACACATGCGGCTTAAGCTCCGCTGCAGCCTGGTGGTTAGGCTCTGCAACAAATTTCAAAATGAGCGGAAATACATACTCGTCTTCATCCTTCGTATGATCCAGCAGCTCTTTTTTCAAATCCGAGAAAAGCTCCTGCACCCGAAGAAGTTCGGGATGATGCTCCCCATGAACGCGGGCTAATTTCGTCACATACGGCGTTAAAGCAGGTAATTCATCCCGCAAGAAGGCATGATGTTTCTGCTGGATGTATTCAATCAGTTCGGATTCCTTCAGTGAAGCCGGACGGCTTTCTTGATAATCTGCAAACTTGCTCTCCACGGACCGAACCTGCTCCAAAACGGCGGCGGGTTCCAAATTGCGCTGTTTAGCCGCCTCTTCTAAAGGCACCTGCCCTCCACAACAAAAATCAATGCGAAGTGATCGGAATAAATCCGCGGTTTGCGGAATGGATGTAACGATATCGGATACCTGACTCTGAAGCGTGAATGAACTCATGTTCAAACCTCCTTAGACTAAATGCGTCTTTGTGAACTATTTCACTCTTACAACCCAAGTATATGAAACTCCTATCTTCGTATATGTGATTGCAGTCATACCAAAATCTAACACTATGTGAACGATCAGGATCGGAGACTACGGGAGCCAAGGCTACATCTTTTTAGACTTCTTCTTTTTGATAAAAATAACAACCAGAGGAAATACTTAATCGAAATATCCAAATGCTGTGACCCCGGTTGAATTAGGAGAGGTGTAAACACAATGTCATTTTCCACATGGGCGGGTTCGAACCAACCCAACGATAGCGATAATCTTTCTGCCAATCCGAATGGGAAGAACTCAGAGGATATGGACATATCGGTAAATCTGGAAGAAACCATATCCGAAATCAAACAGGTTCTGGGAGATAGTGACGATTTTATTGTATTTGGCTTCCATGTGTTCGGGCAGCATCCGGCTGTATTGTTGTATTTCTCCGATATGACGGATCATGCCGTCATCAATAACACGATATTGAAGCCCCTCAAATATGGGCCGCGCCATATCGATGTAAATAATCTCCCGCATGATGCGTTAATGCAAACCATCATGAAAGATACGCTTTATCATAGCGAGGGGTATTCGGAAAGGAAAATCTCTGTTCTGACCGACAACCTGCTAAGGGGGCAATCCGTCGTAGCCATTGAAGGGCTGGACGAGGCGATTATCATTGACACACGTCAGATCACGCAGCGCGCTATTGAGCAGCCGGCGACGGAGCAGGTCATCCGCGGAGCCAGAGAGGGATTTATAGAGTCCCTGGGGACCAATATCTCTCTACTCCGCTATCGGCTGCAAACACCGGATTTTCGCGTGAAATCCATGGAGATCGGAACGAAAACCAAATCCAAAGTTGCCATGTGTTACATGGACGGCATAACCAATCCCGGAATCATCAAAGAAGTACAAAAACGGCTGGATGCCATTGAAATCGACGCCGTTCTGGATTCAGGTTATTTGGAGCAATTCATCGAAGACAACCATTGGTCTCCCTTTCCGCAAATCCAGTATACCGAGCGACCTGACAAAGTCGTGGCGAATCTGCTGGAAGGAAGAGTCGCCATCTTGGTCGATGGCTCCCCTCTGGCCTTGATCGCGCCTACCGTGTTTAGCCAGTTCTATCAGACCGTTGAAGATTATACCGAACGCTTCGTTCTGATGAGTGCGATCCGAATGTCCCGTCTGGTTGCTTTAGTATTTTCATTGGTCTTTCCCGCGCTGTATGTGGCGATTATTTCGTTTAATCCTGAGCTGATCCCCACAGAATTTGCGGTCGCCGTTGCTGGCGGACGTGCGGGCGTACCCTTCCCAGCCGTGATCGAAGTGCTTGTCATTGAAATCTCGATGGAGGTTTTAAGAGAAGCAACCATACGCTTGCCGCAACAGGTAGGCGGGGCTTTATCCATTGTCGGCGTGCTCGTCATCGGGCAGGCCGCGGTAGCGGCCGGGTTCGCGAGCCCGATAACCGTCGTTATTATCGCTTTAACGACCATTGGCTCTTTTGCAACGCCGGCCTACAATGCGGCTCTGGCTCTTCGCCTGCTTCGTTTTCCGCTGATCATTTTAGCCGGTATCTTCGGTTTATATGGCGTCATGGTCGGAATCATTTTGATCGCCAATCATTTATTGTCACTTAAGTCGTTCGGGGTCCCGTACTTAACCCCATTTGTGCCTGGCAACTTTCAAGGCATGCGGGATCTCCTGACCCGTGGCCCGTTGTGGAAGATGAAGAACCGACCTTCCTTCCTCCATCCGATTAGCAAAACAAGACTGGGTGATCAAATGAAGGAACAGGTGGATCATTCTTCATCCCATATTATGGATCCCGTCCATCCTAACGACGAGAAAGGGCGTTAACCATGAATGAACAGCGCCAAATCACTGTCTTGCAGGCTTCTGCCGTTACGATCAGCACCATCGTTGGAGTAGGCGTTCTTGCACTTCCCTTGGCTGCGGTAAAGGCCGCAGATGCAGGAGCTCCGTTAGTCACTTTTTTGGGAATGCTGTTAGCGTTTATCGGACTTTTTTTCATGACCCGGCTTGGTATGCGGTTCCCGAATGACTCTTACATCGAGTATGGCGAGATCATCATCGGCAAATGGCTCGGTAGAATTGGAAGCCTTCTATCGATTGCTTTCTTTGCCGTCTTAAGCTCTCTTGTTGCAAGGGAATTCGGAGAGGTTGTTGTCACAGCCGTTCTGAAAAATACGCCATTGGAGGTGACTGTACTGGTCATGCTGCTCCTGGCTGCTTTTTCTTCACGCCGAAATATCATGACCTTTGCTTGCATTCACTTATTTTACAGCCCCTTTATCCTAATTCCTGCGCTGTTGATCGTCGCCCTGTCGTTAAAAAACGCGGACACCGTCAATGTTCTTCCTGTGATGGGGAATGAAATTCGAGGAATACCGGCAGGCATTATTACGTTATCCACCATGTTCCAAGGATACTTTATTATGATGATGGTCATCCCTGCCATGTGCAAACCCGAAAGAGCAATGCGGTCCAGCATATGGGCGATGCTGATTAGCGGGGTGCTGTATATATTAATCGTCACGGCAACGGTTAGCGTATTTGGGGCAGAAGAGACAAAGAAGCTATTATGGCCGACGCTGGAGCTGGCAAAAGCAACTTCATTACCTGCCAATGTACTGGAACGTTTGGATGCGGTCTTTCTTGCCGTCTGGGTAACGGCTGTCTTTACATCCTTATTCTCTTGCTATTACTTTACGATTTACTCTATAAGCAAGTTATTCCGATTAGCGGATCAAGGGATGCTGTCCTTCTTCATCCTACCCATTCTGTTCGTTCTGGCCATGCTGCCCCAAAGCTTAGTTCAATTGAATGAAGTGAACGGCTTAATCTCCAAATTCGGACTGCTGATAACGATCGTATACCCTGGAGTGCTGCTTATAATCGCCATGCTGCGTAAAAAAAGAGGTGCGTCCAAATGATCGGAAATCTTTACAGCGGTTATTTGGATGTCGCCATCTTGACCTGGGTGTTATCCGGCATGTTCAATCTGATCATCGATAAATATAAGTATGAACAATCGAACATGGCCAAGGAAAAAAGGGTATCTCGTATACTGGGCTGGATCCATATCGTGATCGGAACAGTATTGTTTCTAAGTGTCATACTTGTCAAAGCCCTAGTGTGAGTGAGCATGATTCACAAAGTTTAGGAGGATTTCAATGAGGAAAAGAATAAGCGTTAGCCTAAACGTAAAATTCATGATCGTCCTTCTTCTATCCTGCTCACTCCTGACAAGCTGCTGGGATCGGATGGAGATTGAAGAGCGTGCTGTCGTTCTAGGAATATCGATCGATACAGCTGATAAGGATGCGGAGGCACGTGAGGATGAAATATCTCATCTTCGCGGGAAATACCCTGCTCCGAAACAGGAATTAATCCAACTATCCGTTCAAATTGCGCTTCCCGGAAGAATACCGCTCGGGCCAGGTGAAGGCGGCGGTTCGGGAGAAAGTGAGCAAGAAACCGTGTGGGTGCTTGATGTTGTAGGACACACGCTCGACGACGCCATGATGAATTTACAGCAGCAAATATCTGGAAAATTGTTTTTTGGCCATCTCCGCGTCATTGTCGTATCGGAAGAGTTTGCCAGAAAAGGATTACAGAATTTGAACGACTATCTCCATCGTAACGCGGAAGTTCGCCGTATGGCCTGGTTGATGGTGTCGAAAGGGAAGGCAAAAAATCATATGCAGGCAGCACCAAAATTGGAGCGTGTCCCGGCGCTGTATCTAGCATCCACATTGGACGATGCCGTAAAGCATGGCAAATTTCCGATTAACTACATTGGGACGTTCTGGAGCAATTCTTCGAAGAAAGGTCAGGAAGGATTTCTGCCTTATATCAAAATCATGAAGGGGGAAAACGTGGATATCAGCGGAATGGCTTTTTTTAAAGGAGCCAAAATGGTAGGCGTGACAAAACCGATTGAAATTGCCGGATACCTGGTCATCAAGGGAATCAGTCCGGCATTGCACGCGAGAATGAGCATTCCGTTAAAGAATTATTAATCGGATTAATCCAAAAAACACAAAAAAAAGAATCCGATATATTCGGATTCGGCGAATTGGTAAGAGCCAAAAAACCATCGTATTGGAAAAGCCATGTTAAATCTGCAGAGCAATGGGGTGAAATCTATAAAAACGTAACCTTTGATTATCGTGTGACGTCCAAAGTTCGAAGAATTGGGATGAAGGCAGAATAATGGTGCCAGTCATGGTATTCATCTTCATTTCGTCCAGGCTTCCGGGCCGACATCATGGACGGTAAGCGGAGGATTGGATCGCTGCTTGCCTGGCGCATATTCGTCTGCACCCACGTCAGGTATATAGCGGATCTGGCCATCCATGTCGTCCGCTGCAACGAATGGAGTCAGGGCAGCGTCTACGGCTGGACTATAGACGGATAATCGAATGAGACCGTCCTTACTGCGCACCAAATGAAGCTCTTGTTTGGTCATCCCTCTGTCCACGATGGGGTTGTTAGAAATCGGTGCATTCCCCGAGAGCATATTTCCCTTGTACTCAGCCCGTTCCTGTTCGGGTGCCTGTATCACCGCATCAGTTTCCTGAAATATCGTCCCTGCATGGCTAAATATCAGATTGTTATAAATCTTAGTCCCTACCGGCTGATAGGTTCTGCCGCCCAGATTGAAAGTTGTCGTCTGGTTGCCGACATTCACGATTGTATTGTTGTAAATCTGAACGTTATACTGCCGCCAATGTCCGCGCAAAAGTTCCGTTCTTTGTTCGGCCGGCAGATCGCCAAGCCTTGCCGTTTGCTCTTGGTTTCCACCCCAACGAACGATTGGATTCGTACTGCCTTCCGGTCCGCCATCATGTGTTCCGCCATCAAGACGAATCACTTTGTCCGTAAGACCTTCCATGTAATTGTTATAGATTTTGTGATCGTTGCCGTATATCCGGAACCCGCTGCTGCCTGGTGTCACTCCATCGCCAATCAGATGGTTGCCGTAGAAGCTGTTGCGGTTTCCATGTCGCGACACAATACCGCCGTATGAATCACGAATCGTGTTGTACCGTATGATATTGTCACTGCTCTTCACCGATATCACTTCATCTTCACCGTTAAACCCGTCAAACAAATTGTACTGAACCGTAATATAACCGGAAGAGAGCGAGGTACTGGAAAGTCCAAGCCTGATGGCTTCCAACCCGTTGGTTACCCGGGGACCAATCCCGTGGAAATAGTTATACTCAATGACGTCGTATTGCGATATATGCTGTCCACTATGCCCTTCACCATCATAAATCAGGACTGCGCCAAAGCCCTTCTTCGGACCAATATCATTATAAGCGATCCGGTTATGGCTGCTCGTTCCTTCGACTCGAATATAATGTCTGTGAGTGCCATTATCCGTAATGAGCTTCGGATCTTCAAATGGCGTTAATCCCTTATAAACTTCTCCGTTAGGGTCATACCGATCCTCACTGTACCGGCAGCTGTTCTCCAAATTAAGGAGACACCATACATATCGGTTTTGAGCTTTAAATCGGTAGGGCTGGCCTGTTTCATCCAAAGCAAAGGTGTTGCCCAAAATAGAGATTCGGCTGGAGCTTTCCAGCTGAATCCCTGGATGAACCCCGGTAAGCGCCCGTTGCGCCAATCCACGGTTATTCAAGGTCTGCGTTCCATTCTCATCGCCGATCCCGTTCCGGAACTTGAGTCCGCTGACTTCCACATAACTTGAATTTTCAATGTGTATATAACTATTCCCACTAATGATTGCCTTGCCGGGCTTCCCGGTAATCCGAATCGGATAGGCCGCGGAGCCGTGTTTATCCTTCACAACAAACGACCGTTCTGCTCATAGTTCCCATCCTTCAGTTCAATCAGCGTGCCGGCCACAGCCTGATCCAGTGCCTGCTGCAATTGTTCCGCCGTGCTGACCGAGACGCGCTTCATCTCCGGAAGCTTCACATCTTCCTCCTTCTCTTCGCCAGCGTTTGGAAATACATTCCCAGGCACGTAATTCGTGCCCGGCTGGTAGCTGCTTGCCGTTACCGTGCTCTCGATCCGATTCATACTGCTGCTCCCTTCTGCATCACTCGAAGCCCCTTGGGCTTCTGAAGGCGACATCATCAGTGTACCGATCAAAAGGCTCAAGACGAGACCCATACTTATCGATCTGTGATACCGTTGGTTTAAAGCGTTTAATAACGTTTTCATATCCGTTCACCTCTCTTCGAATATTAACGTCCCATAACCAATCAGAATACGCGATGGACCCAGCCGCGAAGCTTCGCCAGAGCCTCGATGTAATAATAATCCCCATAAATAAGCGACACATCGATATTCGTATCCGCCGGCTTATGGCCGGTTCCGCCAAGCAGGATTCCTTCATGCTCAGGAGCGTGAAAAGCTGCGTACTCCGTCGACAATGCCAGGACGATTCGCTCAGCAGCTTTCCGGTATACAGTCCCCACCTCCGGAGTTGTCAAAGCAGCGAGCTCCAACAATCCGGAGGCGGCAATGGCCGCAGCGGAGGTGTCACGAGGCTCGGTATCGGGATTCGGTACCCGGAAGTCCCATGGGGGTACCCCCTGCCCTTGTAAGGAAGCTATAAAATGATGAGCTACCCGCTCGGCGGCGTACAAATAATCCTTATTGTTCGTATAACGGTAAGCGTTAGCCATCCCATACAGCGCCCACGCATTCCCTCTTGACCAGCAGGAATCCGGGGCATAACCCTGCCAGCCCATATACTGCAGCAGTTCCCCACTTTCCGGATCAAACGAAACAACATGACAGGTGGATCCATCGGCACGGATCATATGCTGCAAAGCCATATTCGCATGGGCATTCGCAACGTGGCGAAATCTTGGGTCTTCTCCTTCCTCGGCAGCCCAGTACAAGAGGGACAGGTTCATCAGGCAATCGATAATAGCCCAGCCCGGTAGATCCTTGTTCCATGCCCTGATGTACTGGCCTGCCAAATTAAATCGTCCGGCCAGAAAGTTAGCTGCCGCAAGCCCTCGCCTTCTACCATCTGCATCGCCGGTTAACTTATATTTCAGTACGGCTGTCGGCAAATACTGAAACCCGACATCATGATGAAAGCGACTCTCTTCCAGAGTCAATCGTTCCATCCGTATATCCCACTCCCACGCCGCTTCCTTGTACTTCGCATCTCCGGTCATATCGTAAAAAATCCACAACATTCCCGGCCAAAACCCTGAAATCCAGTTGTCCAGGGTCAAGCCGTCGTATTCCCCGTCCTTGGCCGCATGCGGAGCAAGCTCAGGCTTTCTAGCCAACATCCGGTCCACCTTCAACTGAGCACCATTCCACCACATATCCAAATCGAGTTCATGTTGAATCTTTAATTTACTCATCATATTCCTCCTGTCGTTATCCTTTAATGGCACCAATTAAAGCACCTTTCACAAAATACTTCTGCAAAAACGGATAGACCAGCAGAATCGGTACCGTCGCAACGATAATGGTCGCATGCTTCAACGTTTCACCGATAACGGCCACCTCCCCTCCGCTCGCTCCGCTTGCCATGGAGCTTGCATCATTCAGAAGCAGCAGCTCCCGCAGGACAAGCTGAAGCGGATACAAGGAACGATCCTGCAAATAGATCATGGCCTGGAACCATGAGTTCCAGTGACTTACACCGTAATACAGCAGCATGACGGCTATGACCGGCATGCACAGCGGCATCATAATCCGGAATAGGATGACGAATTCATTGGCTCCATCGATCTTGGCGGATTCCTCCAGACTATCAGGCACCGCCTCAAAAGCCGTTCTCATGATAATTAGATTAAAAGCAGATATGGCCTGCGGAATAATTAAGGACCACAGCGTATTGGTAAGCTCCAGGCCTTTCACTGTAAAATACAAGGGAATCAAGCCCCCGCTGAAGAACATGGTGAATACGATAAACAGCATCAGCTGCTTACGATATCGCAAACCCTTACGGGAAAGCGCATACGCTCCGAATGCGGTCAATATAATATTGATCACCAAGCCTCCTGATACGATAAGGAACGTATTTAAATATCCTTGAATAATCATCGGATTATCAAACACGAGCCGGTAAGCGTTAAATGTTATATCCAGCGGCTTCCATAAAATCCCCGAATGCTGCATGTAACGGGTAGGATTACTCAAGGAAGCAAACAGCACGTAAATCAATGGGTATAACGTACATAACGTGATTACGGTCAACAAGATGTAATTAAAAACATCAAACAGCTTTTCACCGACCGATCGATTGCCAGCTCTCCATTCCATTCCTTTCACCTCCTACCACAAGCTGGTTTTGTTCATTCTGCGGCTCAGCCAGTTTGAGCCGATGACAAGCGTGAAATTGATGGCGGAATTGAACAGCCCTACTGCCGAACTGAAGCTGTAATTGAATTCCTGCAGCCCGACCCGGTACACATAGGAGCTGATGACGTCTGCGGTATCGTAGATTGAGGGGTTGTAGAGCAGGATGACTTTCTCGCTGCCGACGTTCATCAGCCTGCCGATCTCAAGAATGAACAGGATGATAATCGTAGGCATGATCCCCGGCAAAGTCACATTCAACATCTGCCTCCACCGGTTGGCTCCATCGATCTTCGCGGCTTCGTATTGTTCCTGGTCGATACCGGCCAGGGCGGCAAGGAAGATAATGGTCCCCCAGCCGATGTTCTGCCAAATTCCAGAGGTTACGAAGAGGGTCCGGAAATATTCAGACTCCAGCAGAAGAGAGACCCGTTCCCATCCGAAAAAAGCCAAAATATCGTTGATTAACCCGTCACTCATCGTAAATTCCTTAATAATTCCGCAAACAACGACCAGCGAAATAAAATGCGGCATATACGTTATGGTTTGAACCGTGCGTTTGAATGCGGCTTTTCTCACCTCGTTCAGCAGGAGCGCCAATATAATGGGTGCCGGAAAGCCAAAGAGCAGTTCATAAAAGCTGATTAACAGCGTATTTTTGACGACCCGCCAGAAATAAATGCCGTTAAAAAAAGATTCGAAGTGCTCCCAGCCGGCCCATGGACTTCCGATGATGCCAAGACGTGGAGAGAACTCCTTAAAGGCGATGGATGCCCCGTACATGGGGAAATAATGAAAAACCGCGAAATATAGAAGTACCGGAATTAACATGATGTACAGGAAACGATTTTTACTAATGTCCTTCAGCAAGCCCCAATTCCGAGGATTCAGTCCTGCCGAGTTAGATGGTTTAGAAGGAATTGACGTGCGTGTCGGAGGCGGAATTTTCGCCATGCCGTGCTCACTCCTTATGCTCTGTCTATTGAAGGTTCAAGTTACCGAGGGGGATGAACCCGCTCCATTCCCCTCGGCTCAAGATGTCATTATCGGCTGTTGTATCGATCCAGAGCGCTTTGATAGATTTCAACCGCACGCTCAATCCCCAGCTTCTTGATTTGTTCCACATACTTGTCATAACTCTCCATCGGCTCCTTGCCGACAATAAACTTGACAAACATTTCCTCTTTATAGTTGCTTACTTCAGTTAAAATCTTGCCAAGCTCCTTGCTTTCTTCGGAGGTTGGCGTCAGGAAGCCAGGCAGTGTATGCTTCTCGGCATCCGTTTTCGCCCATACTTTCACGGCCTCATCCTGCTCAGGGAACGTATTCCAGTTCCGACGTTCATCCGCTTCGTATGGTCCATTCGGCTTGGAATACTGCGATACCATCTGCTGCAGACTGTATTTCTCATTGTTTTTAATCAAATCGGTATAGACAGGAGCACCGTTCTCCATCACGTAGCTCTCTCCTTCAATGCCGAAGTTGTAGAGCATCGCGCCCTCATCGCTGTAAGCATAATCAAGCCAGCGTACAATCAGTTCCGGATTTTTCGCAGCGGTTGTGATGGCTTTGCTTGGTCCCGGATTGTACTTGAAATCTCGTTGTCCTATAAAAGGAACTTCGTCTTTAAGGAGTGTTGGATATGGAGCGCCAACCAGCTTGAATTTCGGATCCTGCCCCTTCATGGCATCCATCCATTTTCCCATGCCGCCGCTGAGAAGATGCACTGTAGCGCCGGTCTGCCCGGTCAGAATCTTGTTATCCAACGCTTTGGTATCGGTGAGCGCAAAATCCTTGTCAAACAATCCTTCCGCAAACCACTTGCGGAATAAGGCCAGAAAATCTTTATACTGCGGATCTATGGGTCCATACTTCACCTTTCCTTCATCGTCCACATAGAAGGAGTTTGATGTGCGGTAAGCTCCGATGAAAGCATCGCGGATCTCAAAATTCCCTCCGGTGTAAGTTACACTGAGCGGTGCTTTGGCCCCCTTCTCGTCGTGAAAGGCGATTAACGTCTTCTCCCACTCCTCTATAGTCGTTGGAACTGGAAGACCAAGTTCATCCAGCCAATCCTGACGGATCATGGGGCCACGGAAGACGAGCCCGGACGGATTGCGAATCATGGGAAATACATAATATTTGCCGCTGTCTGTCTTGACCATTTGGTCAAGCGTCGGATCCGCTTCGAGTTTCTTCTTCAGGTTCGGCGCGTATTGATCAATCAGATCATTGAGCTCCAGAATGACGCCGTCCTGAATGGCTTTCTCCGGTCCGCCCGGATAAGAGCCCGCACTTCGTCCGGTCCAATCGTATTCAATGACATCCGGTAGCTCATCGGACGCGATCATCAGATTGAATTGCTCGGCCGTCTGCTGATCATTCGGATGGATATACTCCACCTGAACTCCTGTTTTATCGGCAAGCGCTTTCCCGAACGGCGTTTCTGCAAGGTTAGAATAGAAGGTTACCGCATTCATGTTCAAGATTTCCCACGACGTGATCGATTCGGTTGTGTTTAGCGGATACGATGAACCGATTGCAGTGGATGTACCCTTTCCGGCCTCGTTCGGCTTAGCGTCCGACGTGTTACCCTTACTGCCTGACGAACATCCCGCAAGCACCAGACTTGTTAACAATATGGCGGTCAGTCCTGACTTCAAATTTCGCAACAAGCTGTCTTTGACCAGCAAACGTTGAACCATCATCATTCCCCCGATTGTAAGATAAGGTGTCGGATAGGCCAGCATGTTGCCCTATCCGTTGTCATTGTTCAATAAAACCCGTATCCCTTACCATAGACAAAATCTAAAATCGCAGGCAATTCCTTAAAAATCGATGGTTTTTCATGAAAAATCCGGATTACAGTGCGGCTTTCTGATATTTCCCGGGGGTCACGCCTTCGAATTTTTTAAAGATTCGCAAAAACGTGCTGACATCCGCATAACCGACCCGGCTAGCGATTTCATTGACAGTAAGCTTTTGCAGAACAAGCAGTTCTTTCGCTTTGGACAGACGGAGGCGGTTAATGGTATCCAGTAAGGCTTCTCCTGTAAACTCCTTGTACAGTCTCGATACGTATGAGGGGGTCATCTGAAAAGCGTCGCCAATCATTGAAATATTCAATTTCGGGTCATACAGATGCTCTTGGACATACTGCGAGACATCTTCGATTAAATAACGGTGGTGATTCCGTTTCTCGGCCAGGATCCATTCACAGACCTGCGCAAGCATCTGTTTCATCCGTTCCTTCATCTCCGGCACATGATCGCATTCGAGCAATAGATCCGCATCGATGATATGATCTTCATAGGTTCGCTTGCTGCCCGCTCTCACTTCCTCAAGCGTATTCAGCATCGTGCTTGCCAGGTTGTACATCAGACATTTGGCGAGTGGAACCGAAACCGGGTGCTTGGAAAAGTTGGCTTGGAATATATCATCCAAAATGGCTTCCGCTTTGCCGTAGTTCCCGCTCTTCACCAAGCCTATAAACTGCTGCTCGACACTTAAAGGATAATAAAATTGACGGAATTGCTTGCTCCTGTCCATAAGAGTGTCCGTATACGGGATGAACTGCCCGCTCCCCATCACAATCCGATATTCAAGGGCGGCCTGCGCCTCTTGATAAGAAAGCGCGATGCCGTGCAAATCCGAATGAACCTGACCCACAGCTACTGTAAGCTCTGCTTCGATATGCTTTCGCATGAAATCTTGAACCTGGGCCAGTATTCGATTCAATACGGTTTGCTCCTGCTCCGCTGGCAGGCTTGCTTCGAAATTAACGACACAAGCAAGCGCATCGTTCATTTCTGTTGTAAACACAAGCGCTTCATCGGAAGCCGTATCCTCAAGCACATTCGTTAGTATGAAATAAAGCATTTGCTGCTTCTGATCCGGGAGCCCGCGAATGCCAAACTGCTCAAACTTGCCATAATGATCGATCGATATCAGCAGGACAACAGATCGGTCGGATTGAAACTGTATATCATGTGCAGGCAGCGTTGAATGGAGAGACTGATCATGATCGGCGTATCCCTTTAAGAGTCGCCGCAACAAATGCGCCCGTATTGTATTGCGATGCTTGTGAAGCGCCGTTTGCATATCTGCCTTGTCATGAAAATATTGCTGAATCGTCCCCTGCAGGAACGTGTATTCATTGGCTCCCCCGTCAAACCTCAGTCCGAATTTTTTGGATAAACTTTGCAGCATCACTTGAACCGGCATATAGTTTCTGCGTAAAAACAAAACCGTAACAATACCTCCAATTAATAAGCTCAGGGCGATGCTGATCCATGTCAGTTTGCGTAAATCTTTCATTTTCTCATTGAATAATGCCGCTGGCAGTACGGATACATATTTCCATCCGGTTACTTGCGACGTGATATAGGAAACCGCGAACTGCTCCGCGTCCGAGCCTATATAGATCGTTCCGCTATCGCCTTGCAGCTGCTCATAACTTATACCAGCAGATACAGCCGGATCCTGTCGTGATGCAGCGATATACCGGCTATCCGTATCTATAATGAACATACTGGCATCCTTTTGCCGGGGAGCGCTCTCGATTAGTTTCGAATCCTTGATTAAGAACAGAACCACTGCCGGGGGCTGGGCCGGTGAATTAAATACGAGAGAATGAGCAAATACGACCACCGGGAAGCTTTGAAGGCCATCTTTAAACTCCATAGACTTGTAAACGTTTACATATCTTTGCTCGAACAGTCCCATCCACTTCTCATAGGAGGTTTCGTCATTCTGCCGCAGCTTTTGATAGAGCCCTCTGCCGCTCGTATGACCATACGTCGAAATCACCGTATCACTGTTCAAATACATCACGTAAATATCCTCAATCGAATCGTTTGCATTTTTATAAGTTCGCAGGCTATCCGATATGCTGAACACATCGTAATACTGCTGATCACGAAGCGGTAACTCCACGCTGGAAAATGCCGATATCCCCTTATTTAACGCAATTTCCAGGCTTAAACGCTCCAGACTCTTCAGCTTGCTATCAATGGACATTTCCATCTGCTGAAGAAGCAATTCGTTTGCCCGATGGGTCTCGCTCTTCACTTGATGGTAGGAGAATGAATACAGCACGAAGCTGATCAGAATCGGTACCATTAATACGGTGACATAAGAGAACAGCCATGCCACAATGACGCTGCGGTTATATTTACGAAGGATGTTGAACATGTGATTTTCCTCCTCCTTATTGCCTCCTGTGATAACAAGAGCAGCCTTCATAGGGATAAGGCTGCTCTAAAAACAAGAACGGGTGCAGGTTTTACGAATAACTACGAATTATTGGGGAATCCCATACAATCTCCATGGTTTACGACTGCCAAACAGATTGCATTTGCGCTTCTCAGCAGGGACAGGCGAGATGCGGAATCGAGTGGATCCGCTCCAACGGGCCCTGTAAATGTAAGCTTCCTCACCAGGCTTCAGAGCCAGATCGATCGTCCCATCTGCCTGGATCGGACACTTCCTGGAGATTCCCCCGATGTCAATAAACAGGCCGTCTTCCGCAGATGTAGACATATCTGTTACGATCCGGCAGGGCTCTCCGGCAAGACTGCAAATATGTATCCAAGCGGTGCGCCCCTCTTCCCGAACAGCGCTAACAAGGAAGCCTCCTTCTGTCCGCAGATGATGGAATACCGACTCCGGCCACTCTTTAGGGACTGCAGGGAAAACATAGATCCGCTCCCCTCTGCTCTGCAGCAGCATGTCATGGATCGATTCCGCCCCGGCCAGCGGCGTTTCGATAACCGGTCCCGCTTCTTTATACATCGTGTTCGGCTTAATAAGATGCATCAGACTTCGCAAATACGCGAGAGCTTCATCTCCTAAACCTAACTTGGCTGCGATGGAGGCGGCTCCGGTGAAGCTAAATCCGCGCAAATCTCCTTCAAGGCCGATCCAATGCCGGAGCGAGCGAAGAATCAGCTCCTTCTCCTTTTGAGTATCACCGATGATATGCAGTGGAAAGGCCGCCAGCATATGGCTGAAATGGCGGTGTCCGAATTCCATACGCTGACCCTCGCCGATCATATATCCGGATGAATCCACCGGAAAAGGTACCAGTCGCTCAAGGACTTCCCGCCATCGATCATGCAGCGAGTCATGAACACCAAGCTGATCCGACATGCGGATTAAGGTTTCACATCCCCATCGCAGCAGCGCCAAATCATAATGAGAATCGGCTGTCTTCAGCTGCTTAAAGGACCCATATTCCGGTGAGATTGTGGGAGGTAAATGAAGACGGCCGTCCTGCCCTTCCTCAAGAAGGTGCAAATATAAACCCACACTGCGCCGAAGAAGAGGATATACCAAGCTTCGAAGCATATGATCATCCATGGCATAACGGTAATGACGCCAAGCGTTATGCATGACCCAAGTTAAATTCCCCACCTCATCCGTGACCGGACTGTCCAGATCATAGCTTGAGCTTCGACCGAGGCCTGCGGAGTCCGCACGGTAAGCTTCGGGAACATTACGGATCAGTTGGTTCTGATGCTCCTGCAGGGAACGAATCAGCGACATGCCCAGATGGAGGCGGTTCGCCGTATAAATCGGAGAGTAGCTCATCTGCACGTTCATATTGAACCATAATCCAGGCCATGGCGTAGATGTGAGCCACGGACCTTGATTATCGATAGGGTATGAGTCCCCACGGGTCGCAGAAGCCAGCTTATACATCTGTATCCAATAAAAGCTTTCCAACTGCGTATCCGGTATCGAAATGAAGCTTTCCGGATAGTAATGATGCCACCACCTGCGATGGGCATGAATCCAGGCTTCCCATCCTGAGGTTGAGCTCGGCACAGACCGAAGCTCCCGTACCGCTTGATCACAAACGGCATCTTCCGTGCCATTCATCACGGTTAAGATAACGCTTTGCCGATGCCAGCTTCCCGATTCCTGTTCAGTCTGGTCAGAGCGACGAGTTAGCCAAGCTGTAGTGCAGCCTTCTCCGGTTTCATATTTCTGAACGCCGACTGAAACCTCACCGAATTCCATAAGCTGAACGATGGTTTCGGGAATGTATTGGTTGAGATTAATCCCGTCCGCATTCTTCAAAATAGGATCAACCTCCGAATAGGCGTACCACTTCAGCTTCGCATCGCGTTCACCTTCATCTGCATCCAACTCCACGACAAGTACGGGAGCTAATGCATGCACAAACGCACGAATTCTGACTTCTCCCTTTGTTGTCGGTATAACCGCGCTCAACTCCGCGTTCCATAATTCCAGCCGCATTTCGTAGGGCTGATAAATCCATCCCTCCAGCTCCAATGCAAGCTCGCCAATAGGTACGCGGACCGGGAAAGCCTGTTCACCCGGACGTGATGCAGTTATATCGGATCGTCCAAGCACAAAACGCAGCACATTCCGTTTATCCCGATGTTCTTCGCTGTAGATCATCGCTCCGAGCAGGCCGTTTCCAAGAAAAGCCCCTTCATCCCAGCTGATCGGACGCGTCGTCCACAACATATCGTGTCTGGACATAAACACCGGCCAGTCAATGTCATTCTCTATGCGGGTAGTCACGATATCCCTCCTATTACAATGAAATATTGTTTCTTATGTGCGCCTGCTTGAATTCCGATGGTGTCATCTGCGTATATTTTTTGAACACGTCGGTAAAATATCGGCGCTCCACATAACCAAGCGACTCCGCAATCTCCTGGATTTGCCGATCCTCCAAGAGCAGCCGCTTGGCCACCTCCATCCGTTCTTGAGTGACAAATTGACTGAATGCCATTCCTGTCACTTTCTTGAACAAGCCGGCAAAATAACTTGGGCTCAAGTGAACTCCCTTCGCGCAAGCACTTAGGCTGAGGTCCTGATCCAGATTGGATTTTACATAATGAATGGCTTCCTGGATGATTTGTGCGGCGGCGGAGCGATTCTGATTCTCGATGCGTTCGCAGCCTAGCGTCACGATGCTATGGAGAATCTTCTTCATGTCCGTTAAGGACCTCTCCGAGCTGACCCGCCCTTCCCGAACGATCATGTTTAAATCGGACAGTTCATTCATCGGTACCTTATCTTGAATCGCCCTTAGCATCATGTACGCCAGCTCGTAGTAGAGGCTGATGAAGTATTCCGGCTTGGGAAGCGGCGACCTGTCCGTAAACTCATTCAGGATATGATCGAGCGTCAGTAAGGCTTGGTCGACGTTTCCGGATTGTAAGGCATATACCATTTCCTGCTCTGCGGTCCGTATACTGCGCGGCAAGGACATTTCTGTATTAGCTATATCTTCATATGAAATCACCGCGTTGCCTCCGGTATAGAAATGGTATGACAGGGCATGCAAAGCCTGATCATACGATGAGTACAGTTCATGGATATACGTTACGGGTCTGCCAATTCCGATGGATGTCGTTAATGAAGTATATAATCTAACATGCTGACAGCACGCTTCTGCTATGACTGCCGCTGGAGCTGATAACGGTGTATTCAACACCGCTACCAGGCGGTTAGCCGAATCCCGGAATACCATCCCCTTTGTATACAAAGCGATGGTCTCCTCCGTAATATTCTTCAATGCAAACCGGGCGAGCTCTATTTCATTCATCGGTGACTCTCGGTGCTTGTCAGCAAATCCGTCGATTTCAAGAATCATGACGAGCAGATCCCTGGACTCTAAATCCGGCTTTACATATTCCCACCGCTGCTCCGCCTCCTGTTTATCCACCTTATGATGTAACAATAACGTGAACAATTCCTGACGCAGGAACGGCATACTCTCCTGAACCCGCTGCTCTAATTCAGCGATATGATCCTCTTGGTTTCGTATCGCTTCAATTTCTTTTTTGGCCTTTACAACAATTTCCTCGATATGAGCTAGTGAAAAGGGCTTCGTTATGAAGTCAAACGCCCCAAGCTGAACCGCTTGCCTGGCATATTCAAAATCGCTGAAACCTGTCATCAATATGACTTTGCTGCGAGGCAGCAGCTCTTTGACGCGTCGGGTCAATTCCAGACCATCGAGCTTCGGCATTCGAATATCGGTCACGATGATATCCGGTCTGCACGAGGTGATCAACATGAGTCCGTCTTCTCCATTGATTGCCGTTCCGCTTACGGTTATCCCATGACGTTCCCAGTTGATTTGCTTGGATACGCCATCGACGACACTCTGAATGTCATCTATAAAGCAAATCGTTGTCGTTATTGCGCTCATCTGCTTTTAGTCAACTCCCTTCAAGTCGTGGGTAACGGGGATGATAATCGAAACTCGGGTACATACATTAGGTTCGCTTTCCATGTACAAATCTGCCGAGCTTCCATACTGAAGCTGTAATCGCAATCGGACATTATTTAACGCATAACCCGATGTAGGAGAGGATGCCGGTTGTCGAAGAAGTGGATCAGCTGGATTCTTTTCGTTCAGCCCCATACCGTTATCTTCCACGTTGAAATACAGATAGGTGCTATCCTGTTTCACCTGAATTCGAATGAACCCGCCCTCATTACGATCGTTAAAGCCGTGCAGGATTGAATTTTCAACCAGCGGCTGCAGCATGATTTTTAAGATCGGGTGCTGCATATCCACTAAGGGATCAACCTCGATATTGTAGGTAAACAGCGTTTCATAGCATTTCTGCTGAATGTTTAAATACTGCTCCACGTGGAGCAGCTCATGTTCAAGCGTCGTCATCTCATTGCCGCGATTGAGGCCCAGCTGAAACAGCTGTGATAAGGACAGCACCATTTCCTGCACATCCTCCAATTGATTCAACTGGCACTTCCAGTAAACCGTGTTAAGCGTGTTATATAGAAAATGAGGATCAATTTGAGCTTGCAGGGCTTTCATCTCGGACTGGCGTTTATCCTTCTCTGCCTGCTTCACAACGTCAAACATTTCATTAAGCTCTTCCAGCATCCGGTTAAAGCGATAACCGACCTGCGTAATCTCATCATTGTATTCGCTTTCATAACGTACGTTAAGATCGTTCATCTCCACCCGTTTCATTAGTGATTGCAAGTGGCTTAACGGTCTTATAAGCAAACGGGTTAGCATATTGGCAAAAGCAAACGACACGAGCAAGCATCCCGTAATAACTCCGAGAATGGTCAGCTTGATGCTGTCCATCTGCTTCATCAACTCCGATTTAGGCAGGAAGCTGAATAACGTCCACTCCTTCACTCCACCTAGCTTGGTAAAGTTAACCAGGTACTCATAACCTTGATCCGAATACTCAAAGCTTCCCTGCTCAGCTGTTAAGGCCTCCCTATATTTAGGCTCATGTTTTAGCGTATCCGCGATGATGGAATCGTTTAACAGCACATCACTCCCATCGGATGAGGCCAAGAGATGGAACTGTTTGCGATTTTTATCCTCCGAGGCAATTAAGGATTGGATCGAGTCGATTTTGATATTCGCTACAACGAAAATATCCTCGATGTAATGGGAGGGTATGCCCTCCATCACAAAGGAAATGACGTTCTCCCTGCTGGAAAAGAAACGGTCCTCATGACCGGCCACCCATAATTTGCGCTTCTCGCTTTTGATAAGCGTATACAGCTCCGAGTCATAGAACGAATGGGAGAAGTTACGCTGCTGACTTGTCTGGTAATAGTCACCCTCACGCGTGGCGATAAGAATAGAATCGATAACAGGTTCATACAGCTTGGTCTGCACAAAAGTCGATTGCAGCCCGGACAGATGTGTATAATAATTCTCCGCCTCCGAGTAACTGCTGTCCATCCCTAACGCTCTTCGGTAAGCCGTATTGACCATCATCGAGTAAACCGCTTGCGTGACATGATTCAGTTTCTCATCTAACACCTTCGAAGTTTGATGAATCGTTTCCTGGCTAAGCTGATAGGCATTGTCCTTCACAACTTCCTCCGCGATCATGTAACTTAACGCGCCTGCGGTAGTAACCGCAAAAGTGACAATGAGCATAAACGCGATCCAGATTCGGCGTCTGAACGATAGTCGGTAGAGCATAGATCAACATCCTCCGTCTCTAAATTTCGGCTGTGGCAGCAGTTGTTCATTAGATCAATCACTTAGCCATGAGACATCCTGAGGATGCAGCGGATCAAATGAAGGAATGGCTTGCATATTCACTCTTCCGACGGCCCGTTCCTGATCTAACGCTGCGTTGTAGCGCGCGTTCAGATCCTCAATCAAGGAATCAAGATCTCCGCCGATCATGATGTACTTTACGAATTCGTCCTCCCACTCCTTTCCTTTTGGTTTGAATCCTTGAGGCGATGCAGGCCATATTCCGTCATAATCACCTGGGAGGAAGCTGGTGATGCCGTCGATATCGGGTTTCCTGGCTTTAGCGGCTATCGCATCCACCGATAAAATGCCCAGTCCGGCTTCCTGATACCCGATCAGCACTTCATCGCTATACATATAACGGAGAAATTTCCAAGCTTCCTCCTTGTGCTTCGACTGGCTGCTAATCGATAACCACCTTGTCGCTCCAACTCCCTGATTGATCACTCCTTTATAGGTTCCGTCAATCGATGGGGGAAGTGCAGCTCCCCACTTGATCTTGGCCGGAAACTGAAACTTATAAATGCTGGGTTCCGAAGAATAGGACAGATACATCCCGATCTTCCCGTCGGCAAACTGCGCTCGAAGCGGATCGATGTCCAGGGATTCCGATCCCGGCAGCGTACTGCCGTTCTCCACCATGGTCCGGAACGCGCTAATAATCGGTATAAACCCCGTAAAATCATAGTTGCCTGTTGAAAAGTCATAACCATCGCCGCTGATTCCGCTTATTTCCGCAATCGGAACGGCTGACCGGCCAAGAGCGCTGGCAGGAATTTTATAGGGTAGAGCAAAACCGTAAACGCCATCCGCTTTTCCAATTTCGGTAATCCGGCTCGCCGCTTCCACCAACTCGTCAAGCGATTTCGGAGGTGAAGTTATGTCAGCACGCTCAAAAAGCTCCACATTATAAATAAGTCGCAAGGTTGATCCGCTGTTAGGAAGACTGTATATGAACGGATCAAACACGTTATATCCCTCAATAAAGGCTTGCTTCCCGAACCTGTTTCTGATCTCCGGCGTTAAATATTCGTTTAATGGCTCTACATAGCCTTTTTGAGTCATTTCAGCAAGATCGATCGGGGTGAAGATATCAGGTGATAACTCACTGGCAAATGACAAATCAAGCGATTGGGCAAAATCATCTGCCATAACCGTCATCTCAACCTCAATAAAATCGGAATTCTCTTGGTTATAACGATGAATGACCTCTTTGATATAATTCGCGTCATGGCGCCCCGTTGACCAGAATCTCAGCTTTGTCTTTTCTTCGGCAGCAGCCATATCCGATGTCGTTGAGTACGAAATTAAACGGTCAGAGGCCTGCCCATTGCCACCCTGCATGCACCCTGTTATGGTTATGCTCAAGCACATCAATGCAACCAGCGGTAATCTCCAAGTGATCATGCACACACCCTCCTTGTGCTTGTATCGTAGCATAACCTATTTTGTGGATATAGACAGAACGGTAAAAAAACTGTAAAGGGAAGAATATCGATTCATCTCCCCATACGAAAAAGGCTACCCCAAGCTAATGCCTGGCGGTAGCCTCTTGATCATTGTTATGTCCTGCTTATGTCTTGCTTGAACCTAATTTCAAGCCCACCCCAAGGTCCTAACGCTGGAATGACACATCGGCTGCGATGGGCAGATGATCCGAGGCTTCCGTATGGATCACGCGCTGATTCGAATGCTGAACAGTTGGAGAGGTCAGAATGTAATCGATCGTTGCCGATGGATTGATTACAGGAAACGTATAGGCATCGTCTATTCCCTGAAAGCTGTTCACGAATAAACCGCTGTCGAGCAGCAGCTGAAACTCTGAACTGTCAGGTTCCGCGTTAAAATCGCCCATCAGCAGCATCGGCCCCTCAGAGGCAGAAGCCAGGTCAATGATTTCCTGCGCCTGTGCCGTTCTGCTGGTGACATCCAGTCCAAGATGCGTATTGTACACATCCACGTGGATTCCCTTCAGATTTACGACAGCGTGCAGTACACCGCGCTGCTCCTTCCCGAAGCTGCTTAACAAAACATTCTCGGATCGAAGGATCGGATACTTGCTAACAATGGCAGTTCCGTACTGACGGTTGTTCGTCTGTCCTTCCTCCGGCTCCAAATCAAGATTGGCACCATAAGCATAGTGATATCCGAGCAAACCCGCCAGTTCCTTCGCTTGGTCTTGAAAGTCGCTTCGCTCCCCGTAGTACCGGTCCACTTCCTGAAGGCCGACAATTTCTGCGCCGGAATCACGGATGACATCGGCGATTCTTTGCAGGCTTAACTGCTCATCCAATCCAACCCCGTGATGGATGTTGTAAGACATCACCGTTGTGCTTACTTCTTTACCTTGTCCTTTTCCAGCCGCCAGCACCCCTGTTGTAAACACGGGAACAAACAACAAGCAAGCGATAAATGAGATGACGCTCTTTTTCATGGACGAATCTCCCTTTCATTGTCGAATGCCGAACTAAGCTACCTTTACTGTTGCTACCATTCTCAGCGCCTGACCCGCGTGGAAGTTAATTAAATATGCTGTCCGGAACGTAATACACTTTTTGCGTATCTTTTTTGTTTACCGGGTCCGTCACAATCGTAAAATAAACGTTGCCGTTCTTGGTCTGCACTCCCTCGATTTCATGGTTTCCCACATTTGTGATTTTCACGAGGGTTTTGAATGTCCCTGCGTTTGTCATCATGGCAATCTGCGGGATGTCGCCTTCCGCTCCGCCTGATGTATATATTTTCGTCTGACCCAGCATATCGGCCCCCTGAAAGGAGCCGTTCGGCCTTACGATCCCACTGCCCGACTGCGTAAAGCTGCCAACCGCTGCGTTCACCGCTGCTGCGCTGTCCATCCGCACCTGTTCATTGCTGTCCAGAAGCTTATTGAGTGCGACCGTGTCATAAATGGACCAAGTTACCGTCCCCTCTTTTGTTTGTACGCGGAACACCGTATGAGTACTATTGCCGCCGCCATCCACACGGTAGGTCTCGCCTAGCCTTGCCCCCGTTTTATTGGCGTAATTCATATAAGTGAAACGATGCAAATCCGTATAATCCACAGTTTTGCCAGCTGAATATTGAAGTCTTGCTACCTGCAGCGACCAGTAATAGTCCGTCGAAGGATCTGCCTTCGAACTGAAATAAAAGTAATTGATGCCGTCGTACGTATACATATCCAGCGTTTGGCAGTGGCCGGTATTCGTAACGGTCATTTCATCTACATAAGTAGCGTCTTTCCCGTTAATGAGCAGTCTTGAAAGATAGCAATTTCCCTTCGACCGCTGCGTGACATAGAGATATTTATCCGCGATATAAGCCTTTTGAACTGCCACGTTATGATTAAGTCCCTTTAAATTGTAGGCAAGCGTTGCCGAAGCGTTGAGCGTTTTCTCAGGAGTTGCCGCGAATGCGGGCAATCCGGACATACAAAACACGAGAGCTGCAAGTATTGCGGACGCGAGAATTTTTAAGTGCCTTTTCATATGCCTCAACCCTTGAACGTCAACCATCAATACACCTCCACTAATAGTAGGAATCAAATTGGACTGCCCCCGAATACGTACTAATAATAAGGTTCATGCGGGCATTTTTGCCATGATATGGGATATCTTCCTCCTCTCTTTATACAGAAACACCGCCTCATTCAAATCAAGTTTCTGCTTTATTACAGAAAATGGGGGATCCACTATTGAGTTTACCATGTACCTCAAGAATTTCCCGTGTATAAAATACTTAAAGTTAGACGAACCGTATGGTCCTTTAGCCCTTTTTTTCGTTGGAGCTCAGAAAATGTCGGCAGTGACTTTTATCAAATGTTCATCCAATTCAGTAAAACAAAAAAAACAAAAAGCCACGAATTACCGCCGCTCCTTGGTCTCAAGCAGTTTTGGGATGAAGAATAAAGGATATAACATGAGGTACAGGTTAGGCGCCCACCACAAGATGTCGAAATCGGACTTCATGATCCAAAAAACGATCGCCTGCAGTCCGGAACAAAATGTCAGGATAAGCGATATTAAGGCAAAACTTCTCCACTTTACATTCATGTGATTATGTAAGTAAAGACTGTACATTCCGGTGATGGAAATGAGTATATCCAGCGGGAAGAACGACCAATTCCAAACCACTAACAGCTCATTGGTATAATCCTGATATAAATATTCCTTGGGAATTAACGCAAGCGCGGTGACGACCCAATACAAAATAAATCCGATATCCGTAAATAAGAACAAACCTTTTAATGTTTTACTCAATCCATACCCTCTCTTCTCCTAGTGGACTATCGTTTGCTCAAGCTTCCCGCTTGATGATACCGGCCAAAAGAATCTCTCCCATCTCACGTAGCCCTTCCTGTAGAGTCATGCTGCTCTTGTTTGCTGCCGAGTCCTCGATTAACCGATAAAAGCCCCCTACATACAAATCAATGAATATTTTGGTATTAAAAGGGCGTAACCATCCTTGATTGATTCCTTCATGAAATAGTTCCGTGATGTTGCCCCATTGTTTATTTAGAAATTGATCCAGCGTCTTCCATTGATCAGGATAATAACGCTGGAGCTCGGTTATGAGGTTCAATCCGATAAACTGAAAATCAGTCGGGATGAGGATGAGGCATTGCTTAAGTTTATCGAGTGTAGTCAGGTCAGGATTACCCATGATGTCCTTTTCTTTTTCTTGAAGTTCGACAATGGCCTCATGAAGAATCGTTGCAATAAGTACATCCTTCGAAGGGAAGTATCCGTACAGCGTCTTCGTGCTCATACCCAGTCGTTTGGCAAGGTCACCCATTGTAAATCGTAATCCTCTTCTCATGATTTCATTGCTTGCCGCCTCAACAATTCGGTCTCTCAATAGGTACACTTCCTTGTTCGGAAAATAATAAAACGATAAGGTTTTCCTTGATTTCTAAAATCATATCCCAATTCCTTCTTCATGTCAACGAAAGCGCTCATTCACGACAAAAAGAGACAGCCATAAATGCTGCCTCCAAATGATCGATGTTCCGTACTAATGTATAAGAATATCCTTCTTCTGTTTCAGCTTCGTTTTAGGACTTTAACCTTAATTTAACAACGCCGGTTTCCCAATCCGAATGAGCTCCCGCAACGATGTTGACTCTGCAAGGGACCACTTCGAATTCCATGTTTCGATTCCAAATAGCCAACTCCTCGAAGCCGAGCTCGAACGTGACGGTGGTTACATCACCAGGCTCCAGCGCTACCTTTTTGAATCCCTTCAATTCCCGTAAACGGCGGGTTATTCCTGATTGATCGGCTTGTATGTAGAGCTGAACAACTTCATCTCCCTTCATCTTTCCGGTGTTCTTCACCTCCACGCATACTTCGACAAGACCTCCGGATCGAAGCTCGTCAAGCGTCATTTCTTTCTGCGAGATGGTCGGAGAACCGTATTCGAACGTGCTGTAACTCAAACCGAATCCGAACGGATATAACGGTTTGGACGGCATATCGACATAAGGGCGAGGGCGCCCTGCATTTTTCTGATTATAATAAACCGGCAATTGACCCACGGAGCGCGGGATCGAAACGGGCAGTTTGCCGCTCGGGTTCACCTGGCCGAACAGGATCTCTCCGATGGCACGGCCGCCTTCACTGCCGGGATACCAAGCGCACAGCAAGGCATCGCTGAGCTCGGCCACCTCGCCGACGGCGAGCGGACGCCCCTGAATAAGCACGGTGATCACCGGTTTGCCGATCGCGTGAATTTCCCGAACCAACTGCTCCTGTATCCCGCCTAAACGCAGTTCGGCAAGATCGAGACCTTCGCCGCAATCCATCTCCGTCGGATCCCCTTCCGCTACGATCGCTGCACCATTACTATCAAACGTATCTCCGAATTGACGGGCGCTGCTGCCTCCGAGTACGAGCACGACCGCGTCCGCGGAACGGGCGGCTTCGATCGCTTCAGGCAAGCCCTTCGCGGACATGCCTCGGACGCTGCATCCGGGAGCGAAGACGATGTCTGTATCTGCGGGAGCAGCCATTCGAATGCCTTGAAGCGCCGTAACTCCGCTACCCTCGCGCTGAACGCTGGTGTAGTCCCCAAGCTGGTTGTAAAGCCTGTCCGCGTTAGGTCCGATAACCGCCAGTCGTTTGATGCTGCCGCCATTCAGCGGCAGTACGTCTTTGTCGTTCTTAAGCAGCACAACCGCTTCTCTCGCGACGGATGCATTCAAGTGTTTAGCGGCTGCATTGTTGACGGTTGTAGCTGCCAAACCTTCGTCAACGTATGGCTTCTCGAACAGTCCCAATCGGAATTTAAGCCGAAGTACTCGAGCCACCGCGCGGTCAATGCTCTCCATATCGGACTTCCCTTGTTTCACCGCTTGTTCAAGCGTGGTGAAGGACTTGTCCCACAAACTAAGATCAACCCCGGATGACAGGGCTAGACCCGCCGCGGATTCATAGTCTCCCGTAATGGACACCAACCGGTCGATGGCCGTTCCATCCGCCATGACAATTCCATCAAATCCCCATTCATCTCTCAGAATGCCGGTTAACAGCTTATCATTGGCATGACACGGAATGCCGTCGAGCTCATTATAGGCCGCCATGACGCCAGCCGCTCCTGCCTTGATCCCCGCCTCCGCGGCAGGCAAATGAATTTCGCGAAGCTCCCGCTCGCCAACGGGAACAGGTCCTGCATTGCGACCGCCCTGCCCTGCTCCCTGTGCGCATAAATGCTTGAGCACGGCAGCCGCTCTGTCCGGTTTCTTCCACTCTTCCAGGTCTCTTCCCTGTAGGCCATGGACAACGGCCTCCGTCATCCGTGCAGCCAAGTAAGGATCCTCCCCGTAACATTCCTCGGAACGTCCCCACCGCGGATCCTGCAGGATGTCGAGTACCGAGACCAACCCTAAATGCGCGCCTCGGCTGCGGATCTCGGAGGCTACCTGGGAATAGGCTTGTTCAATTAATTCGGGATTCCAGGTTGAACCGATGGCCGTATTGACGGGCAGAAGCGTTCCGTCGAGCGCCTGATGACCATGGGGACATTCCTCCGAGAGCAGCACGGGAATGCCCAGCCGGCTATGTTCGATTACATAACGCTGGATGGCATTCGCTACCTTCGCGTTGTCTTGCGTAGGAACCCCGTTCTCATAAGTCACGCCGGACCAGGGATCCGCCCGGAACAGTCCGTACAGCGCCCCCATGCCGGCTCCCCACTCGACATGATCCTTGAATAAGTCGGTCAGTTCAAACTCCGTTTCGGTTCCTTCGCTTCGGCGATATGCCATCCAGCCGTACAAGTGCTGGTTCAGCTGCCCGACCTTCTCCCTCAGCGTCATTCTGGATAACAAATCCTCTACACGCTCGTCTACGGGGAGCGCAGTATTACGAAATTTCTCCATATTCCCATACTCCTACCATCCTGGTTGTCATACTTCTGATCATTCTTTGATATTCAAGACCCGATATTTCTTGGGCGTCATGCCCGTGTACAGTTTGAAGACGGATACAAAATACTTGTATTCTTTGTAGCCGACTCGGTCCGCAATCTCAAACACCTTGTCCTGCGTCGTCAGCAGCAGCTTTCTCGCCTCGTTGATGCGCAATTCGTTCATGTATTCGCTGAAGCTTTTTCCCGTGCTTTGTTTGAAAATATTGCTGAAGTAGCTTGGCGTAATCTTTAAATACGCCGCCACTTCCGATGCTTTCAGGTCGCTCAAATAATGTTCCGTCATATACTTTTTGGCCTTCTCAATGATCCAGAACGATCTGTCGATGCCAACCTTGTCGATCAACTGCAGCAGGTCAAACACTTCCGTGGATATCGCCTGCCGGATCGCATCGGGATGATTGGAGACCTCCAGGTCGATCGCCCTCTCCAGGCCATGCTCAAGCTGGGTCAGCCCGCTTTGTCGAAGGCGCTGCCGCAGCATGATGGATAATTCATCACACACTTTGACCATATCCCTCAACAGGTAGCGCTGATCCAGGAATAATCGGAACATGCCGTCGATAAGCTCTTCCAGCATATCGGCATCCTGCTTGAATAATGCCACGGACAGTTTCGATACCATGTCCGCACTGTCGAAATCGTGTAATGCCCGGCCATTATCCACCTCGGCCTTATATTCGCGATCCAGCAAGGAGCGCTGCTCCAAGGCATAATAAGGCAGTAACGCGCGCACATCGGCGCATATGGCTGCCGTTTGGTCCAGGGAAGCGTAAGCATCCGATACCGCGCCATATATGCGATGATCTTCTGGCCAAGCATCCAGCGTCGTTTGCAGGATTTCATCCCATTGCCGCTTCGAGCGCGGTTGATCCGTCATCAGCAGGGTCAACAGCAAATTTTTATGCACAAACACGGATACTTGACGGATGGCGCTAGCTTCTAGGTTTTCGCGTATCGTATGCAGCCACAATTGCTGAAGTCTCACATAATCCTGTTCATTCACGGAAGCCGCAAGGTTCGAGAACTTCTCCAGCTGCGTGGCTATGAGTTTATACTCGGCACTGTTTAACAAATATAGAGGTATCGACTTGGCTAATGAAGTTTCATAATGCGCGGCCATCTCGGAAAGCCAAAGCTCCGCATCCTTCGTTGGACTGTTGACACGGGTATTCTTGATGCGAATGTCTTCCACGATTCCGGTTACGGCCGCCACCAATTCGTCGATATCGACGGGCTTCAGCAAGTAATCGGTTACATCAAGCTTGATGGCTTGGCGCGCATATTCGAATTCCTCATAACCGCTGATCATGATGACCCGAACCTCAGGGTGGCAGCGCTTCAGCTCCTTAGCAAGCTGAAGCCCGTCCATTCCCTCCATCCGGATGTCCGTCAAAACCAGATCAATCTCGTGTTCTTGCACCACCTGCAAAGCTTCATGGCCGTCATAAGCTTCCGCAACGACTTCGACTCCATAGTCCGCCCAGTCAATGGTATAATGCAAGCCTTGACAGATCACGGGTTCATCGTCAACGATCAGCATTTTTACTGTCTTCACGTGTTGCATCGTATGATTCACCACCGTAGGTTTCAGAATATGGGAGCTTGAGGCGAATCAAGGTTCCTTGAGGTGAAGCCTCGATCACTTCCAGTCCGTAGCGTTCTCCGAAATATAGGTATAGACGTTCATGAATGTTGCTGAGCGCACCTCGTTTGCGACCGGCTTGAACCCCGTTTCGAAGAGATTCCCGAACTTCCTCTAAAGTAAGATCGTCCATTCCGCGGCCGTTATCCTGCACGTCGATCCAAATCTCATCCTCCCGCTTATACGCTATGACCGATATTCTGGCTGCCAGCTCGCGCCGATCTATGCCATGTTTAAGAAAATTCTCAACCAAAGGCTGAATGGTAGCCTTCAAAGTAAGCGAATTCGCCAGATCATATTCCATATAAAGCGCGTATTTCAGTTTTTGACCCAGCCGCCTCTGCTGCAAATACAAATAGGAGCGTACGAACTCCATTTCCTTAGCGAGACTGGTCTCGTAATGACCATTGTTCAGACTGGAACGCAGGAATCGGGACAAAATTTCGATGAGCTGGCTGGACTCACTGGCCTTCTCCAGCCTGGCAGTCCAGCGGATCATATCGAGCGTATTATAGAGAAAATGCGGGTCCATCTGCTCCTGCAGCAAACGCAGTTCGGATTCGCGCTCCCGCAGTTCCAGCTTGTATTTATGCTCGATCAGTTCCTGAATCGTGGATACCATATCGTTAAACCTGCGATTCAGTTCGGAAATCTCGTCCTTGGAACGAATAGGTACTCTCGCGGAGAAATCGCCGAGTTTTACGCGATTGGTCTCAATCTTCAAGCGCAGAATCGGCCTGATGATCGTATAGTGGAAGCCGATCAAGGCCGATAAACCCAATAGGAGAATCCCGACAAGAATGACCTGCATCAGAATTCTTACGCCGCGTATATCCTGATCAAGCGCAGCCTTGGGCACCATGGAAACGATATACCAATCGGTTTTCTCCATCCGCTGATGAAAGGTCAAATACGTTTCCCCGCCGTGACGGTAAGTGGATGTGCCCATCGTCCTAGCGGTTACGATATCCGTGAACGCTGCCTCATCGCCGATATTCAAGGGAAACCTATCTTTGGAAGGCAGAACAGGTTGACCTTTGGAATCCACGATGAATACCATCCCCTCGTCCCGCGTCAAACCCCGCTGAAGCTGTTTTAATATACTGGCTTCATCCATGCGGATCACGAGCCGGGCAAGCGGCAGCGTGATCTCGTCGTATGAATTCAGTACCCGGAACAAGGAAACGAGGCTTACTTCTCCATACCAGCCGCTGGTGGACGGATAGCTGCTGCTCCAGACGATCCCGCCTTTATGCTCGTCCGCGAGCCGGTTCCATGATTCTTCGTTGCCGTGAATCGGTTCGCCCATTTCGATGGAATTACCGTTAAAACCGGTGATTGATATCGATTTGATGTAATTTTTGGACATCAACTGAAACGTCAGAAATCCTTCGAGATTTTGCTTCAACTGCTCTGCCCTCCCGCTCTCGGGCGGTGGGTCAAGGCGCAGGTATTGGCGCATGTCATTGCTGAGGATCAAATAATCGGCAATATCCTCAATCATGGTCGTTTGCTCTTCCAGCTGGTTCGTTACGATCTCAAGGCTGCGCTGGCTTGATTGGATAAATTGGCTGCGCAGCACTTCGTTCAGTTTGTCTTGGGCCAGGACGCCGACCCCAAGCGTAGGTAGAATGACAAAAAAGAGGAAAATGACCAGAGCCTTCTGTTTCAGACCATAATTCCCGATCCAGCCAAAACTGCTGCGCATGTCCATTCCCTCTTTCGATGTCCTCATGATGTTGAACGAAACCCGTTTAACCTTTAACTGCTCCTGCCGTCATGCCGTTAACCAATTGCTTTTGCAGCAGCAAGTAAAAAATAATGATCGGAATAAGCGCGATCGTCAGTGCAGCCATTTGCAGCGTCAGGCTGGCCGTCTCAATGCCGACAAAGTTGGCGAGCCCCAGCGGCAGTGTTTTTAGCGACGATGAACTGATCAAGACGAGCGCAAATAAATACTCGTTCCAGTTATATATAAAGTTCAAGATCACGACAGTTGAAATGGCAGGACGCGTGATCGGCAAAATGATCGACCAGAAAATTTTGAATACGCCCGCGCCGTCCATGACGCCAGATTCTTCGAGATCCTTCGGGAATCCTCTCATGAATCCTTCCAGAATAAAGATCGTCAACGACAAATGGAAGGCCGTGTAAGGAAGAATCAGCGATAAGTGGGTATCCAGCAAATGCAGATTCCGCATGATCAAGAAGATCGGAATCAAGGTCGCATGGATCGGAACGACCATGCCCAGCAGAAATATCGCGTATGTCGCACCGCGCAGCTTAAAATTGAACCGGGCTAAAAAGTAAGCCGCAAGCGATCCGAGAAGAACCGTCACGATCAATGACACCACCGTTACGATGATGCTGTTAAGGAAGTAGGTATCCATATTCGCCACTTCCCACGCCTTTGCGTAATTGGTGAATTGCAGTTTAGTCGGTATGGAGAACGGGTTCGCCGCATATTCCTGCTCGGTTTTGAACGAATCTACGATCATCCAAAAGAAAGGGATTATATTAATAATAGCGAATATCCCCAAGAAAGTGTATGCCGATAAATGGAACCATTTCGTTTGTCTGTACATCTCCTCCCTCTCCCTTCTATTCTTTTTCTCTAGCGATTCGATTCACGATCGTGATGACGATGAGACTAAACAGCAAAATCAATACGGATACCGCGCTGCCGTAGCCGAATCTCATATTCATAAACGAGTTGTTATACATATAGACGGTCATAACCTCCGTCGCATGTGCCGGTCCTCCGCCGGTCATGATCTGAATCAGATCGAATACGCGGAACGAATTGCTGATGCTGTAGACAACGGAGACGAGCAATGTTCCTCGGATCATCGGAATGGTAATCCGCATGATCCGGCTTAGTCCGGTTGCCCCATCCAGGGCAGCAGCCTCATTGACTTCGTCGGGGATGTTCTGCAAAGCTGCCAAAAGAATAATCATATACAATCCGCAGTTTTGCCATATATAAGCGATGCTGATAGAAATCATGGACCAAAACGGATCGCCCAGCCAATTCTGCTGCCAGCTCTCAAGTCCCAAAACGCCGAGCAGGTTATTTAGCATTCCGTATTCTGTGTTGTACACCATGCCCCAGATCAGGGATACCATGACCGATGAAATGACCACGGGCAGGAATCCGATGGTCCGGAAGAAACTGGAGCCCTTGAGCCCTCGATTCAGAAGCAGGGCAAGCAGCAGGCCAAGCGGAATTTGTCCCGCTATCCCGGTAAACATGATAATGATGTTGTTTTTAACCGACAGCCAAAAAATGTCGTCCTTGAAAATATCAACGAAATTCTCCAGCCCGACAAAACGCATGGGCGTGATCCCATCCCAGTTCATCAAAGAATAATAAACCGATAAGCCGATGGGAAATATGGCAATACATATATATATAATGAGTGCTGGCGCCAAGCCGAAGAAAATAGCCCATTTCGTATGCTTAAGCGTATGCATTGGCGTAACTCCTTTCTTTCTGCCTTTAATAAGAAAAACCCGCTGCCGGGTTTTTCTTTGTGCCATCATGATCTTGACTTAGGGAAATCCGTCGCGCTTACTTCATGCTGTCGAAAGCTTCCTGCACTTCTTGGGCGAGCTCCTCCGGCGTACCTCTGCCAATCGTCAGAGCCTGCAATCCGTTCTGCATGACGTCGGTAACTTGCGTGGGAATGACACTGTCGAACACCGGCGCCGTTCCCTTGTTGGTCAGCTCCATCATTTCCTTGAGATACGGGCTCGCATCTTCAGGAATTTCCACGTTGGCCGGTACGACAACGCCTTTACTGATCAGATCTTTGTATAAGTCCTCATTGACAAAAAACTTGATGAATTCCTCGGCAGCCGCTTTCTTTTCATCGCTCAACCCTTTTTTAATGGCTATGCCGTACTGAACGACGCCCGCGCTTTTCACCGGATCACCGGAACCGCCCGGAACGCTTGGGAAGAGCGCAATACCGAATTTGTCCCCTTCCTCGTTGTTGATGCGGATTCTCCCGTCAACGGTAGAAGAAGAGATATGCATCGCTGCTTTGCCTTGAATGAAGTAATCCTGACCCTGTACGGAATCCATGTTGTTCGCATCGGTATTGAATGCCTCCAGCTTGGCCAGTTCGTCAATGACGGCAATCGCTTTCACATATTCGGGATCGGTAAATTTGGCTTCCTTGTTCAGGATTTTCTGCAAGAAATCACTGCCTACGTAACGGTCCCCGATAATCGATAAGAAGGACGATTGCAGCGGCCATTTCTCTTTATTGCCCAAGGAGATCGGCGTAATGCCGGCTTCCTTCAGCTTTTTCACCGCATCGATGAACTCTTCGTAAGTAGCCGGAAATTGGTCGTAACCGACCTCTGCGAACATCTCTTTGTTGTAATAAATAATATCCACGAAGGTTTGTTTGGTTGGCACGGCAAATTGACTGTTGTTCTGGTTAAACCCGGCCAAAGCGTCCTCCGGCAAAATATCCTTCCAGTTGTCCATCAGGCCATCCAGCGGCATCAGCAGATCTCCGGCTACCAGAGGCGCCAGATCGGCACCGGGCCATACTACATTGATATCCGACAGGTTGTTGGCAGCAGCCAGCGTGCGCAGCTTCGTTTTATACTCGGTTGCCGCTACCCCGTCCTGTTTGATGATGATGTCGGGATGCTGTTTTTCGAACTCGGCGATCCGCTCTTTGTACACCTCGTTATCCACGTTCGGCGAGGTCCATGGATGCATGATGTTCAAGGTAACCTTTTCCGGTTCTGCAGCATCTTTCTCTCCGGAGCCGCAGGCCACCGTTGACATGAGCAGCAGTGCGGCTGTTCCAGTGAGCAGCATCGTTCTAAGCTTCTTAGACGTTTTCATATTCGTATACCCCTCTCTATATATGTTACATATAATGTTCTTATATTTGACAATATAAGATATAATGATTATACAATCGGGCTGCAGATCCCAATATCCATTAAAAAAACGATTTCATCTAATTTTTTTAAGTCATTTTGAATAGGTGGAATTTATATAATGCACAATTCTGTTGACAGGCGTTAATTTTGTTGACATTAACTTCACGAATTTCCAAATTAATGGTATCGCTTACATATTGGGTTCTATAGAAAGCGTGGCAGAGAAACCAATTTTAACTCTGCCACGCCTTAACCCTGCGTTATTGCGGTTCGTTCAAAATATAATCTACCAACTGATCCAGAGGAACCGTTGCGAGCGCGATCGCCGTATCCGTCACACCATAATAGATATAGAGAAGCCCGTCCTTGACTACATTGCCTGTCGGGAAAACGACGTTCGGAATCTGATAGCCGAACTTCTCATAATACGTCTCCGGCTCCATAATGAACCGGCGGGTTCTGGCGATGATTTTTTCCGGATTTTCCAGATCCAGCAGCAAGGCCCCTACGCGATACACCGTATCTTGGTCTACGCCGTGATAAAGCACCAGCCAACCCTTGTCCGTTCGTACCGGAGGCGTCGAGCCGCCGATTTTTTTGTACTCCCAGTCGTTGTTTTCGGCTTTTGCCAGCAGCTTGGGCTCGTCCCAATGCACCAAATCATCGGAGTAGCTGATCCACATCGCTGCTTTTTCGGTGCCGTACTCCTCCCCTACATATTCTTCCGGTCTGCGAAGCAGCACATACTTGCCGTTGATTTTCTCCGGGAACAGAATGTTGTCGCGATCATTAATATCAAGCGGCGTCGTATCGCATAGGTATTCCCAGTGAATGAGATCCTTGGAGGTCAATATCCCGGAGCGCGTCAGCCAATGGCCTTCCTCTTCGCCCCAGCCGTCCGGATATTCGGGAATCGAACGTTCAGGGATGCCGGCTCCCGTCGGGTAATAGTTCATGGCGCACGGACGCAATGCATAGTTCAAATAAAAGGTATCGTCGATTTTGACGATCCGCGGGTCCTGGATGCTGCCGTAAGGAAATCCCAGCTGATCCGGCGTTACGACAGGCTCGTCCAGCACATGGGTAAAATGCACGCCGTCCGTGCTCTCCAGGAGACCCAAGTAGTTTTTGCAGGGAGTCAGGGATCCCGCCGTCCGTTCAATCATATAAAATTTTCCGTTATCGATAATGACGGCCGGATTGAATACCGTCACTTTTCTCCAATCGTAGAGTCCAGGCACTACGATCGGATTTTCCGGATGCCGGGTAATTTTCATGAATAAGCCTCCTATGATCGTTATGTAAGTGTTATCAATTTCTTTACTTTATTATAAGAGGCTTAGCCAATTCATAATATCCTGCAAACTTTCAATATTATCCGAAATATTGTTATCTGTGATGTCCTGGCAGTTATATAACACAAAAAAGCGGTTCAATGAATGAACCGCTCGGATCTTTGGCCATTTGGCCGATACGTATATGGAATTATCCTTATTAGTGCATTATCCAGTAACAGCGGGATGCGTCTTTTAATTGCCGCCTTTTACTGTCTAGTATTAGCTATACACGAGTTCTTTTAAGCTTAAACCTAGCGCTTGGGCAGTTGATTCTTGAATTTCCTCGAATAGGGCTGGGTTGTTCGCAAGAGACATGCCGTAAGAAGGAATCATTTCTTTTATTTTCGGCTCCCACTCTTTCATCTGTTGCGGGAAGCATTTCTCTAATACTTCAAGCATAACGTGAACGGCCGTCGAAGCGCCAGGGGAAGCACCGAGCAAGGCAGCGACCGAGCCATCCGCGGCACTAACCACTTCCGTCCCAAATTGAAGCGTTCCTTTCCCCTTAGGAGTATCCTTAATGACTTGTACGCGTTGGCCCGCCACGACGATTTCCCAATCCTCGCTTTTGGCGTTAGGAATAAACTCGCGTAATTCTTCCATGCGTTTTTCATTCGAAAGCATCACTTGCTGGATCAAGTATTTGGTCAATGCCATCTCTTTTACTCCGGCGGCAAGCATGGTAAAAAGATTATTCGGTTTGACAGAGCTTATCAAATCAAAATTCGAACCCGTTTTTAAGAACTTAGGCGAGAAGCCGGCAAACGGACCAAAGAGCAATGCTTTTTGATTGTCAATATATCTTGTGTCCAAGTGGGGAACCGACATCGGAGGGGCGCCAACCTTGGCTTTTCCGTATACTTTGGCATGATGCTGCGCTACCACTTCCGGATTCTTACATACCATGAATAGTCCGCTTACTGGGAATCCTCCGATATGTTTTGACTCGGGAATACCGGTTTTTTGCAATAAATGCAGACTTCCGCCGCCGCCGCCGATAAAGACGAACTTGGCCGTATGATATTCGGTTTTACCGTTCTCGATATCATGCACTTTCACTTTCCACGAACCATCTTGTGTACGTTTAATATCCTTGACGCTATGATTGTAGCTGATCTCGGTACATTTGCTCTTCAAGTGGTCAAACAGCATGCGCGTTAAAGCGCCAAAGTTAATGTCCGTCCCGGAGTCGATTTTGGTTGCCGCAAACGGCTCATTCGCTGTACGCCCTTCCATAATAAGCGGAATCCATTCCTTCAGCTGATCCGGATCGTCGGAATATTCCATCCCTTGAAAGAGCGGGTTGTTTGACAGCGCTTCAAAACGTTTTTTCAAAAAAGCCACGTCTTTTTCGCCTTGCACTAAACTCATATGAGGAATAGGCATGATAAAGTCCTGCGGATTGCGAATCAGATTGCTGCTTACCAGATAAGACCAGAACTGTCTTGAAACCTGAAACTGTTCGTTAATATTGATCGCTTTGCTGATGTCGATAGATCCGTCAGGTTTTTCGGATGTATAGTTAAGCTCGCACAGTGCGGAGTGGCCGGTCCCCGCGTTATTCCATTCATTGGAGCTTTCTTCCCCCGCGCTTGCGAGCTTCTCAAACACTTTGATCTCCCATTCAGGTACTAACTCTTTCAGTAAGGCTCCCAATGTCGCGCTCATGACGCCGGCACCAATTAAGATTACGTCTGTTTTCTTCTCCATGTTGCTCATTATAAACCTTCCTTATCCCATATATTTGAAAAAAGAGTAGACATCCCTGCTAATAATGTCATTAAAAAGCAAGGCGTCCCCTGAAAACACACCTTTTCTGTGTCAATTATCACCATATTATAGTCTATTATAAATATTGATAGATTAAAATATCTACTATTATCTAATCATTATAAACTATTTAAAGTTGTTAACAAAGTGAGAAGATCCTCCACAAAAAAAGCCGCAAGAATCGCGACTTCTTATGCATTGATATCCAATGTGTAGAGGTTTATGTATTACTCTTCCCTTAAAGAAGAATTTAAAAAAGCGCCATGCCCATACGGACAAAGCGCTTTGGTTATTAGTGAGGGGCCATTTTGCCAGGCATTTGCGACTGCATCGGGGCAGTGCCGTAACTATTTTGCATGTACTGCATATCTTGCTGAGGCAGCTGTGGTACTTGGTAGTAACCATGCTTATTTTGATAAAGCGAAATCTCATAAGCCATTTCAATGCAGTTGGGAAGGGAATCGGCAAGCACGCGGCGTACTACCGGATTTGTAGATTCCATGGCAGCATTGGTTTTCATCGTAGCACCCGATTTCACTGCGTTTAACATGCTGAGTGCAATGGTTTCATCGTTGATCTCGGCTGTGGACTGCATCGGTTTTTTCGGTTGACCTGGCTTCATGCCGTAAATAAAGTCATTGTCCTGCTTCATTTTATAGCTTTGCGTTGGCTTTGATGGATCTTGTCCTGATTTAAAGCACTCTAAGGTGATGTTGTACTCATCTGTCATAAATTGCTTCTGGCGCTGCAGGATATCTCGAAGCTCCGGATCCTGTACATGCCCGCTCAGTATGGTATACGTGTTCAAGGTGTTGATTGCCCCTGCCAATACTTCGTGGACATCAAACATTTCATGACCGCCATGGTTCATTTGCGGTGGAATCATACCTGTTTCCATGTTTTGATGATTTTGTGATTGTTCGAATTGCATTCTCGTACCTCCTAAAGTTATTATACGCCCTTCATATTGTGGGTTCTTTTGTCCAGAATATACGGACGATTTGGCGATTTTTATGAAACCGCAAGATCACGGCTTCTTTACTTGCGCTATAGCAATCATCATGCTTTATTCCAAGTTCATTAGAGAACTGGTGGATGCTGTATTCACCATCAGGTTACGCTATGGATCAGTTTCTCAATCCACGTCAATTCTCCTTTAACCTGGGAGATCGAATACTGCAGAACTTCGTCCCGAAATAACGCCTCCCCACCTTCATTCAGTCTTCTCTCGATATCAGACAGCAGCGCTTCCAAGTCCTTCTTTCTCCTATGTAATATTCGAATTCGGTCCTCCTGTGAAATACGCTCGAACAGGGACACTCTTACCATGAATTCAATTTGATGTTTTGCATCTTTTTCGGTGAATTCATTAATGAGGTTTGCGATTTTTCCCCTGCCTGCTTCTGTAATTTCATATATATACTGATTCGGTCTGCCTTCCTGCTCATTTCTATGTTTGTGTACAAATCCCTCATCTGTAAATTTTCGCAATGTCGGGTATAACATATTGTGATTGACGTCCATCAAATAACCGAGATCCTTTTGTATTTCTTTTTTTATTTCATAACCGTGTTTCGGGGATTTTTCGATTTGGATCAGAATGAGAAGTTCAAGATACATGATGGTTCAGGCCTTTCGTCAACGGATTTGGCAAAATCGCTGCATCGAAGCAGCACACCTCTAGAGTATATGTTCTACTAAAATCCGACAAGGACGAATATAAACGGAACTTTGGACATGGGTCATTGGAAACTATGACCAGCTGTGGCATTATGTTAAATTAACATATGGTATATTACACTAGTATTGGAGGGAATGTAATGAATCATGATATCATCTCTTTAGAGGAAATCACGCAATTCCATTCACCGACCGAAGAATTCAATCCTTATGATTGGTACAAGCACAAATTGCAGCATGAGCCCATCGTTTATAACCAGGCAACCCATACATGGAACGTCTTCCGCTACAATGACGTCAAGAGGGTTCTCAAGGATCATGAATATTTCTCTAGTGCAAGAACCCGAACAACGATTAGCGTTGGCGCTGACAATGCTGAAGGCCAGAAGATGAGTAAAATCAACCTTCAATCCGATCCGCCGGAGCACCAAAAAAGTCGAGCATTGATTTCAGCCGCTTTTACCCCTCGCAGTTTAAAGCTCTGGGAGCCGCGCATTCAAGAGATTGCGGACCAGCTTCTGAACGAATTGGGAGACGCCGATGTCATTGATATCGTTCAAAATTACGCGAGTGCGCTGCCGACCATCGTCATAGCCGATCTGCTCGGCGTCCCTTCGGAAGACCGCCTGTTGTTTAAGGAATGGGTCAACCATTTATTCCTCCCCTTGCCCAAAGACCATTCGGAAGATGTACAGGAACTGAAGCGTCATGCAGCCAAGGAATATTACAATTATCTCTACCCTCATATCGTGCAAAAAAGAGCAAATCTATCTGACGATATCATCTCCGACCTCATTCAAGCCGAGGTGGATGGAGATCGATTATCGGATGACGAGATCGTCAGAACGACGATGTTCATCCTCGGTGCGGGTATTGAAACGACGACGCATATGTTAGCCAATACGTTCTATTCCTTCTTATATGATAACAACCAAATTTATGGCGAAATTCGGGCCAACCGCGAGCTTCTTCCTAATGCCGTAGAGGAAATGCTCCGCTATCGGTTTAACATTGCCAAAATGGACCGGACCGTAAAACAAGATAACAATATACTCGGCGTGGATTTGAAGCAGGGCGACGTCGTCGTCGCATGGATGAGCGCCGCCAATATGGATGAGGAGGTATTCGAGGACCCCTTCACTTTGAACATCCACCGAGCCAATAACAAAAAGCATTTAACTTTTGGTAACGGCGCACACTTCTGCCTGGGAGCTCCGCTGGCACGACTTGAAGCAAATATTGCGATCAGCAGATTTATGGATTACTTCCCGCGAATTGAGCCGATGGCCGATTTTAAACTGGAGGATAACCTGAGTCCGTCTGCAGCAGGACAAATGCTGACGCAGCTTCCAATCCGCGTTCATCGATCATAATAGCCTATTAAAGTTCATATTCTACAAGCAAAAAAGCCCTTCACACGCAAGGGCCCAAGCCGTATCGAGAACCCCTGTGCTTTACCTAAAAGCACAGGGGTTCTCATTTTTTAAGTCCAGCTATCTTTCTCGTTCATACCAATAACCGGGCCGCCCGTTGTTTAAACGCTTGAGCGCTTCTAGAAAGAAATAATCCCCCCATAACAATATCGTCCGGAGCGATCCCTCCCCTGACAACATACGAACCATACCGCAGAAAACCTTCTTCATCCGGTAGCACATTCATGGGCCCACTCTCCCTGCATCGTTGGGTGGCTTTACTATAATCCTGCCTGTTTTTCGATGTCAATCGGCATTTTGCGATAATAAAGCCGTCCCTTCCCCCTCTTCTTCCTTCTTCTGCCGCAACATCTGCCGATACGCGCCGGGCGTCATGCCAAGCTTGGCGGTAAACAAGCGCGTCATGTAATTCGAATCGCGGATTCCCACCCTTTCCGCGATCTCGGAAATGCCAAGCACCGTGCCGCCGAGGAGTTTTTTGGCTTCCTCCAAGCGAAGATGAAGTACGTACTGCAGCGGCGTTTTGCCGATATGCTTTTTCATGCATCTGGCGATATAACTTGCCTGGAAATGCAGCTTCTCCTCCAATGCCACCCGTTCAAACGGCTCCCTCCAGTGTTCGTTCAAATAAGCAGCGGCGGCTTGTGCCAGTCGGCTGGAAGGCTCGGGTTCGGTCATTCGTGCGCAGTCAGCCTGCAGCGCGGCGAACAGCTCGGCTTGCAATACATGGAGCTTGAGCGCATTCTCTCCGTTCAGCCGGTTGTGGATATCATTCAACTCGCGCAGCATCGGTTCTACGGTCTGTACATCGACGGAGGCGAACTTCGGCAGGTACATGCGCTGCTGCGTGGGCGGCTCGACATCCTCGACCGTTCCTTTGGACAGCAGGGCGGACCAGGGAATATCCTCCTGCGAGATGTACGCAGTCGGATGTCCATTGATGAAATACACCCAATAAATCTCCGTATCCTCCAAGCAGGCCTGATGCCCGAAATGCCGCAGGCCCGCTTCCAGCACGAGCAGCTTTCCGGCACAGACCTCATATTCGGTCTGTTCCTCCGTCATATAGAGCGTTCCCCTCGTTACCAGCAGCAGGTCATAGACACCGAAGGTGCGGGCGAAATGCTGGTCTCCCGGCTTCCAGACGGCATGTCCGGCCGTTACGAATTGCGGCAACGGCGGAATGGCGAATTCAAAGCACAGCATGGCATCTCTCTCCTTTTCGCAAGTCCATTTTGTGCTAATTAAAGTCTATATTATCACTGGTTACTCATGTACAAAAGAGGTACATTGAACAAAAGAAACCGTTCTCATCAGGCGGCAAAGGAGGCTGTTCACACATGCGATTTCGTCAGGTTCATCTCGACTTTCATACGTCCGAGGCCATCCCGGGCATCGGAAGCCAGTTTTCAAAAATCCAGTTTCAGAACATGCTGCGTGCCGGGCATGTCGATTCCATTACCGTTTTCTCTAAATGTCATCACGGCTGGGCTTATCACCCGAGCGAAGCCAATGAAACGCACCCGCATCTTTCGTTTGATCTGCTAGGCGAAATGATTGCAGCCGCCCACGAAATCGGCGTCAAAACGCCTGTGTACTTGTCCGCCGGCCTTGACGAAAAGCTGGCGCGTCGCCATCCCGAATGGCTGATCCGAGATGCGGAAGATCGTACGCGATGGGCCAAAGATTTCATGACGCCCGGGTACCATGAGTTTTGCTTCAACACGCCTTACCTGGACCTCTTGCTGGCGCAAATCCGCGAGGTGGTTTCCCGCTATGATGCGGACGGCATATTCCTTGATATCGTCGGAATCCGAAAATGTCATTGCCAGCATTGCGTGGCAGCGCTGCGATCAGCCGGCCAAGATCCTCGGGATGCAGCGGCCATTGCCGCCTTGGGCGAGGCGACCTACCTGAACTATGCCCGCCGCGTACGGGAAACGGTGGACGAGATCAAGCCCGGTCTGCCGGTCTTTCATAACAGCGGGCATCAACGTCGCGGCCGCCGCGACCTCGCCCATGTCAACAGCCATTTGGAACTGGAGTCCCTGCCAACCGGGGGCTGGGGTTACGATCACTTTCCGCTCTCGGCGCGCTACGCGCAGACGCTGGGTATGGATTTTCTCGGCATGACGGGCAAATTCCACACCTCTTGGGGCGAATTCGGCGGGTACAAACATCCGAACGCGCTGCGATTCGAAACGGCGCTCAGCCTCGCGCACGGCGCCAAGTGCTCGATCGGCGACCAGCTTCACCCGTCAGGTCTGATGGATGAAGCGACCTACGCCTTGATCGGAACCGCCTACGCGGAGGTAGAAGCAAAGGAGCCATGGTGCGGTGAAACGACGTCCGTGGCGGACATCGCCGTCTTGTCGCTGGAGGCTGCTTGGGAGGCATGTTTGGAAGTACGGAAATCGGATGACCGGAACAATCTGGCGGATGCCGGAGCGGTACGCATCCTGACCGAAGGACATTACTTATACGACATCGTGGATGCCGATGCGGATTTCGGTCGTTACAAGGTGCTGATATTGCCGGACGATGTGCCGGTATGGCCGGCATTGGGAGAAGCCATCCGCACATTTACCGCAAGCGGCGGCAAGGTTCTGGCCACGGGTCGCTCGGGTTTGGATCCAGCCGGCAGCGCGTTTGCGCTTGATCTTGGACTGAACTGGAGAGGCGCCAGCCCTTACCGTCCGTCGTATTTCCGTCCGGACTTTACTCCAGGTTCCCTTCTACCCGCTGCGTTTGTCATGTACGGCGAGGGACAGCAAGTTGAATTGAACGGCGGCCGTGCTCTTGGCAGCCGGGAGAATCCATACTTTAACCGGGACGTGTTCACGTTCTGCTCGCATCAGCACACGCCAAGCGCCGGAGAAGACGTCGGCCCGGGTATGATTGAAAGCACAGGCGGAATTTACATCGCTTGGAATGTGTTCGGCGACTATGCAGATAACGGCCACCTCATTCTGAAAGAGATGGTGTTGCACGCGCTCGCCCGGCTCCTGCCACAGCCTTCCCTGCGCTGCGATTTGCCTGCACGAGGCATCGCGACGCTGCAGTATCAGGCTGTGGACAATCGCTATGTTCATCACCTCCTGTATGCTTCCCCCGTACTTAAGGGCCGCGTGGAAGTCATCGAGGATATCGTACCTCTGCGGGACGTTTCCGTCAGCTTGCGACTCCCTTCAACGCCTTCAATCTGGCGGGTCTATTTGGCCCCCTCGATGGAAGAGCTTCCTTATTCCGTCGGGAATCAAGGCGAAATCATCTACACGGTTCCTTATTTGGATAATCACCAAATGGTTGTGCTGGAGTTGGCGTAGTTATCCTGCTAGCCACATAAGTGTGATGGCAAACAACTCTGCCTATAGAAAATGCCGCAGTCCAGGGACTGCGGCATTTTCACTTTTTATCATTTAGATCTTGGTTCGCATTTACATTGCTGGAAAGGATGGTCTACAACGGATATAGAGGTTATTCAGCAATGTACATCGAAGTCGTCAGCAAGAGATGTTAGACTTCGCGCAAGCGAAATACTGCAGCACTGCGGCTGTCGATCAATTGCTCTAGAAAATCAGCGAATGTCGGAGCGTACTCCTCGATCAGACCGTTCATAAGATCATAGCGTATGACAGCGAACTCCCCCTGCTCGTCCTTGGTGGAAGTATCGAAATAATACAGCTCATCCTCGTCAGGGACGAACAGATCCAGCCTGTTCGGATACTGCTCCCGCCACTTCTCATCAGCCTGATTCAATCGATGTTTGTATAGAATATCCGTATCGGCATACTCCCTCACGTCCGGAGGAGCAAGCATGAGAATCCCCGTACCGCTCAGCGTGGCACTGCCGTAGTTCTTGAGCCACCAGCGATAGGAGGGTGGCAGGCTGAATCCCAGCTCCGCTTCGGCCTCAACGATCCATTCCTCTTTCACGCCGCGTCCGGGATACCATTTCAAGGCAGTCGTGCTTTCCAGTTTCTGTGCCAGTCGTTCATACATAACGAGAACTCGCTTCTTCCCTCATGAAACGTTACATTCAGTTGCTGCTCTGCATGCGCGATTTCCTAATTGGGTTGCCGGACTTCCTACGAGTGAGGCCCGATCCTGCCTTAACAGGAATTTCTGTAATCTTTCCATTAATGCTTCATTCATAGGATCATTCCCTCCCTGCCAATGAATCAAAACCCTCTCACGATTTATCTAGCCAGCGGAATGACCATATTCCAGGTGTGCGTGAAATCCCAGGCACGTGTACCCGTACCGGTTGCTGCAAACAAATGGGTTGGGACTCCGTCTTCAAATAATAGGTAGGGGCGCTCGAGGTTGCACATTTCTTTAACCGTGCCGTCATCCCATGCAACTGTCCGGGAATACGCCTTGGGCTCGGGATGAATCTTCCAGTCTAGGCAATCCGTACTCGTGGCATATACGCCAGCTCCCCATTCTCCCGTCAAGCCCTCAGACCCGTTCTTGGAATCATCCTTGATCAGGAGGTGGAATCGTTCGCCGTCATGCCAGAGAAACGGGTCCTCCACATGTTTATCCGGATCGGCGAAATTCAATATCGGGTGATCGGATAACCGCTCGAAAGGACCGGATGGGCATTCCGCTACCGCTACGCCCAACTGAAGTGTGGATCCGCTATACTCCCGCGATTTATAGATCATATAGGTATGGCCATCTGCCAGAATTGCAACGGCTGGGTTGGTTGTGACGGTGCCGTCCCACTGTCCCAGGCGGGGAAGCAGAAGAGGTTCGTCCGACCTTTCCCAAGGTCCGAATACCGATCGGGATGTCGCGAGACCAATTCTTTTATTATTCCAGACTTCCGTGCCTCGCTCAGAGGAAACGACGTCTCCTGGCCCAGGTATCGGCCCCCCGTACGTTGTTCCCATATAATAGAGGTAATACGTACCGTTCCAGTATTGAATATGAGGATTGTGCTGGTTCATCCCATCAAAATAGCCGCGCTCTCGACGACCGAGCACAACTTCCTCAAATCGGTAAGGACCTTCCGGCACCGGGCTGGCTGCCCTTACGATCTCACAATTGAATAGCCAATGGACCCCGAATCCAAGCTCCTTCCTCCACCGAGAGGCGAACAGATGATAACGACCGTCCTCCCCCTTAACACATGACCCGCACCAGATAAAATAATCTTCTTCACAATATCCGCCGTTCACTGGCGCAGGCTGTAATCTCGCATTAATCGGATTATTCAATAATAATGACCTCCCGTGAGCATGGTTTGGCTATCCTTTCTCGCAACCGCCCTCATTTCCCTTACATGAGATATTCTAGCAGAACGGGAAGGCCGTGAGAATCATAAGGTTTCGCCATGATCGTGACTATAGCGTTACGGCTTATTCATTCAACCATTCACGGTTATGCGGTTCTTATCTAATCTCTGCACTTTTAGCTGCAATCTAAGCGCATTCGCAACAACAAGCACGGAGCTTGCCGCCATGCCGATGCAAGCGATGCGCGGGTCCAAATAACCACATGCAGCCAATGGCACGGTAATGGCGTTATACAGCAGAGCAAATAGCAAATTCTGATGAACATTCCGCATCGTTTGGCGGCTCCATGTATAAGCATCAATAATATTGAAGAGTTTGTTTCCGATCAGCACGATGTCGCCAGCCTGTTTAGCCGCATCCGCTCCCCCGCCCATCGCCATGCCGACATCTGCTACAGCAAGCGCAGCTGCATCGTTTATGCCATCGCCAATCATGGCAACGGATCGGCCTTGATGTTGAAGCTCGCGAATGAACGCCAGCTTGTCTTCAGGAAGCATGCCCGCACGCATCTGCTCGATCCCTGCCGCGGCCGCCACCACCACGGCGGCCTGTTCCTCATCACCGGTTACCATCCACACATCAGCTCTGCGCTTTAACTCCTGAACAATCTTCCGGGCATCTTTTCTAAGCTTGTCAATCAATACAAGCGATCCGATGCACTTCCCGTTCACGGCGACATAAAGCCTTGTATAGCCAGGTTGATCTGGTTGGATTTCCAGCTGTATGCCCTGCTCCAGCAGCCATTTCCGATTTCCCACGCATACGTGCTCTCCTTTGACATAGCCTTCCATCCCTTTCCCAACCCGCTCTTGGAATTTTTGTGCTTCCAAGAGTGGGGAATGTTTGTCTTGGGCGGCTCGAACGATGGCTTGTGCTAACGGGTGAGCGGACCGGGAAGCCAGCGCTGCCGACATGGATAGCGCGTAGGCAGCGTTGCTGCCGTTCGCAGTGTGAATCGCTGTGAGCTGAGGTCTTCCTTCCGTCAACGTGCCTGTCTTATCCAACAATACAACATCGGTTCTACGCAAACCCTCTAGAGACCGGCCGTCTTTGAATAGAACGCCTCTTTGGGCGGACGATCCGGTTGCGATCAGGATGGATACAGGCGTAGCCAAACCAAGCGCACAGGGACAGGCGATCAGTAAAACAGACAGCGCGTGGCGCATCGCCGTTTCGGATGCATCGGGAGCTTGGGAAAACCAGAGCCATCCCGCATAAGTAAGTGCAGCACAACCAATCATCATGGGAACAAAAATCGCCGCTATACGGTCAACGGCTAGCTGAATGGCCGGTTTCCCCTGTTGTGCGGACTCGATAAGCCCAATCATTTGAGATAGACGGGTTTCGCCATGATTCTTATCAACCACGACGTCCAAATGTCCGACCAGACAACGCGTTCCGGCGTAAACCCGATCCCTCGTGCCCTTAGCCACCGCTGTGCTTTCACCTGTCAGCATAGATTCATCGGCATCCGCCGATCCCGACTGAACAAAGCCGTCAATGGAGATCCATTCTCCATGGTTCACTCGGATCCGGTCCCCAATCTGCACTTGATCCGCAGAAATCCATTCTTCCCCATGACTGCGGACGGCTCGAACCCGTTTAACCTGAAGCTCATATAAGGCACTAAGTTGTTTCAATGCTCTGCCCTTGGCCATGGTCTCAAGCCACTTGCCCAGCAATACCGCTGTCATCACCATGGCAATCGTATCAAAATAAAGCGTTGGATGCGTTAGGCTGTGCCTAGATTCAAACATGACATAGTGGCTGTAGAAATAAGCTACCGAGGTGCTTAACGCAACAAGGGTATCCATGTTTGCCGTACGATGGATCATAGCCTGGTAAGCTCCGTAATAGAAAGGATATCCGACGCCAAACTGAAGCAACGTAGCGAGCACCCATTGAAATACAGGCTCCATCAGCAAATTCGGCATCCATTGTGCAGGCAAATCGGCAACATGCGCCATCATCGCCCACAGGAGTGGGACCGATAAACAAGCGGCGATGATGAACCGAATGCGATAAGCCCCCGTCTCCGCCTCGATTCCTGCCTGCGGATGCGACAGCTTGTCGGTCGCTCTATAGCCAAGCTTTTCGATTTTCCCCATGATCATGTCTAATCCAATCTGCGTCGGTTCATAATGAATCGTGGCCTGAGATAAGGCGAGGCTGACACGGGCAGATTGAACGCCTTCCACTTTCCGAAGAACTTTTTCGATCCGGGCTGCACAAGCTGTGCAAGTCATGCCCGTCACATGGATTTGATGCAGCTTCACAACGGTTCCTCCCCACTCTCTGCTTATTTCTGCTTTCGCTTGTCCATACATTGTATGAAAATATACGTAACATCAGAATGGTTAAGAAGAGCCATCTATTGCGGTTTTTGCCTGAAAGAAATGTGCAGTAACCATAAAAGCCCCGAAGCGGAGAGGACGAATCGATTCCGGACAAGCGACAGCGATGGGAGGAACGATTCGTACATGGAGCATCTTCTAACAGCAAGAAGGGGCCTTCCGCAAGATCTAAGATCTTTTAGGACAGCCCCTTCATATTTAGTCGATGATCGCCGGGATGATGTGTTCTTTAATTAGTGTCCATCGATCCCGAGGATTGACGGTAAATGCCGATGCAATGGCGACAACCAACTCTTTTTGGGGAATGCAGCAAATGATATTGCCGCCATCGCCTACTGCCGAGAATGCAGATACCCCATCCTCGTCCCGCAGCCACCACAGATATCCATAATGGTTAGAATTCATTGCCGTTGATTGGTCAATCCATGCCCCCGATATAATCGGTTGATTTTCCCATGTGCCGCGGTTCAGATAAAGAAAGCCAAAACGAGCCATATCTCGAGGACTTAACGTAAGCCCCCACCCTCCAGTAGAGTTACCGGCCGGGTCTTTGACCCATCCCCTGACGTCTTTTCCGAATAAATCATCAAATCCGAATGAGCTCATGTCATAATCCGGAATTTCGTTCATGCCGATTGGTTTAAACAAGTGTTCGTTAGCAAACGCGCGGGCGCTTGTTCCCGTGCTCCGAGTTATGATCGCTGAAAGGAGATGCACCCCTGCAGTAGAATACTTAAATGCTCCCAGGCTTCCACCGATGCCCAGCATATCCAGCGTATAATGTACCCAATCTGATTGCATGCACAGTTTGTCCAAGGGTTCGTGCCAGTCCTCAAATGGATAAGGAGCGGTCATCGTGAGAAGATGGCGTATCGTAATTTCTTGTTTTGGTCGATGGGCAGTCTCTTGTTCATATTCAGGAAAAAAATCCAGCACCTTCTGATCTACATGTTGAATATAACCTGCATCTATAGCAATGCCTATAAGTGCGGAAATGATACTTTTCGTAACCGATGCAACGTGGTGCCTATCCTCCGGACCATATCCATGATTATATTTTTCATACACGATAGCTCCATTTCTAACCATGACAATACCATTCATTTCGGGATATTCGGTTTTGATCAATGAATCCAGCCCAGATAGCTTGTCAGCGTTCATTCCCAAGGTCGCCGGGGCTAAGGTATGCCATGCTGTTGTTGGCCAGTAGTTTCTTTTCATTATAAATACCTCGCAAAATTCATTATTTAAGCCATATGGTAAATGTACATCTCTTATTTCTTCGCCACGGGAAAATACACCTCGGTAACCAGTTCCTCGGCAGTCAAGGCCTGGTATGGGTCGGTTACATAGACTTCATAGGGAGATTGAGTCAATGCATATCCTTCATTCTCTACCCATTCCCTTAGCTTGGCATATACCGATGTCAAATTAGAATAAGCCCCCTTTAAAACAGACCTCGCACAAAGGCCCCCGCACAAATCTCTCGTTCCCTTTACAGCCTCCTTGATCGGGAGGGCAAACTCTGTGTCATTGCCTGCAGGATTAAATTCCGGGCTGTGATATATCGTCATGGGCGTTCCAACCAAGGTGAGTTTCTCCCTAGCAATCTTTTCATATAACCTGCTGTAATACCTGCCGTATCCTAAAGCATAGTCATCACTGCTCATCATCTGACGCATGTAAAGGATATTCATAGACCCCGTTTCAACAAGCTGTACTTCAATATCATCCAGGTATGACATCAGGTGTATACCCTGCTCCAAATTCAAGATATCCTGGTTCATTTGCTTTAGGGTATATTCATATGCGTTTAACTTCTCATGAATTTCCCGACGTTTGCGATGAAGGGCGAGGCGAAGCTTCTCTTCGGATTGATCCGCTTCACCTTCCAGAATCTCTTTGATTTCTTCAAGCGAAAAATGATAGGACTTCAAACGGTTGATATAGAGCATTGTCTTTAATTGACTGATGGAATAATAGCGATAACCGTTTTCCGGATTGATCTGATCCGGATGAATTAACCCGATTTCATCGTAATATCGAAGCGTCTTTGTAGATACTTCGCATATTTTGGAGAATTCTCCGATCGACAGCAAAGGTGCACCTCTTTTCTGGTTTCGGATCTTGGTTCAAGATCAATATACACCTTGCCCTAAGGGCAAAGTCTACAGCAAATTATGAGGAGGGGTTGGGCCTGCCAGTCCCACTATAAATGAGAAGTACCTTCCGGAATTGTACCGGTGTTAAGCCAATGTTCCACTACCCGATTAAACAGCGCCGGATCGGCAAGCGGTATGCCGTGCCCAACACCGGGAAAGATGATCCCGTCAGAGCTTTCGCTCAGCTGCACGAGATCCTCAGCCGATTTCTTAACACTGCCTCTCTCCTTCTCCCCAACCGTCACCAATAGCTTCGTTGTTGATTCTTGAATCCTTGGAGAGATTGAATAGGACATATTCTCCTTCAGCACCGAAACCAATAGCTCCCGCTTCATACGTAGAGTTTCCGTGTAATACTGTTCAAAATCAACCTCATTCACGTACAGCGCGCTTGCCTGCCATCTGGAAAACCATCTGTATCTTGTTAGCGGGAAGCTTAATCGAACAGAAGGTTCAATCAGCTTAAGCGCTGCCGGCATCGGCCTCAGCAATGCGCTGTTTACAATGGCATAATCAATAAGGTGGGGTCGTTGACATATCATCTCCACGAGAATTTGCGCCCCTAGTGAAAAGCCAAAAACAACAATCTCTCGTCCGTCAGCTTTAGTTGAAATCAGCTCGTTAAGCTGCTCCGCGGTGCGGCTTATGGAAAAAGGCGGTTTGCCGGGGCTGCGCCCATGTCCGGGCAAGTCAGGAATCAGGCAGAAGCTGTCTTCAAAATAGGTAAGCTGCTTGTTCCACATCCAGCCGCTCACACCACCGCCATGTAAAAATACGATCATCCTTGCTGCTTGCTTGTTTCCGCTCTCCTTGATGTATAGATTCAGTCTCCTCATCCCCTGTCACATATATGTTTATACCATTATGAACTAAGAAGTATATATAATGATAGATTTATGTCTGCTATAACTACAATAATTATACTTTATTTTAGTCAAAAGTATAAAACAATGTGATTTCTTCTCAGATATTCAATCTCCCTAGACCAAAGTCGAGGCCCGGCTCCTTCCAAAGAGCCAGCTGAAACTCATTCTGCGGACCGTTCTTCCTTCTACCTCCATCGACTACCATTAAGTGGAAATGTAATATGATTGACAAGGAGAGGAACCCATGAAGCCAAATAAACAAAGCAAATCTAGAACCATTCGTGTACTGGCAGCCTCCGTGCTGTCCGCTAGCCTGCTGGCTTTCCCTGCCGATATCTTTGCCGATACGGCAAAACCCGCCTCAGGTACAATCGCAACACAGCATGCGGGGACACCGATACTGAGCTCCAAAGAAGTCAAGGCGTTCACCGATGCCTATTTTGCCAAGCCTCATGTTTCGGACATGCTGGCTGGTGCGCTTGTTGTGATTGTAAAAGACGACAAGGTGCTGCTGAATACGGGCTACGGCTATGCCGACCTTGAATCCAAGAAAAAGATTGATCCTGATCGAACCTTGTTCCGCATGGCCTCGATATCCAAATCGATAACCGCGACGGCGATCATGCAACTGGTAGAGGAGGGAAAAATCGACCTGAAGCAAGACATAACCGATTATATGCCAGATGTTAAAATCACCAACAACACCGGGACGCCCGTCACCGTTGAGCATTTATTGACCCATACGACAGGCTTTGACTATACGGACAGCTCCTCGGTTCCGCCGCATATCGTTCAGAAGGGCGAGGTTCCGCTCGCCGACTTTATCCGGTTCAATGCGCCAGCTGTGGTTCGCACGCCCGGGGAGGTTTACCGGTATGATAATCTGGCCTCCTCCATGCAGGGCTACATTGTCGAGCGGGTATCAGGGGAACCGTTTGAGAATTATGTAAAAAAGCATATTTTCACCCCGCTAAAAATGGAACTCGCTGCATTTCGGATGGATGATGAAATCATCGCGAACCTTGCCACAGGCTACAATGCCGAACGTCATCCGTATAAGCCATATCCGAACATACCTACTATCGCGCCGGAAGGCGGCATGTTTGCCAGTGGTACCGATATGGCCAATTTCATTACCGCCCACCTAAACAAAGGCCAGTTTGGATCTTCCCGCATCCTGAAGGAAGAAACGATGCGCTTGATGCATCAGACGCATTATGATGCAGCCGGCCTTCCGTTGATGTCATACGGTTTCGAGTCGTTTATGCACAGCAGCCACAACGGCCAAACCCTGATTGGCAAAGGTGGCGATTTGGATGGCTATCATTCCTGGCTTTGGCTCCTTCCCGACCAGAATGTCGGAGCCATGATTGTTGTTAACAGTGACGCGAGCACATCGATCCGAGCCGAATTTTTCACCGCATTCATGGATCATTTTTATCCGAAGAAACAGGTTCAGGAGAATGACTTCCTGCTCAATCAGGAGCAGCTCAAGAAATTCGAGGGCATATTCAGGAGCTTAAGAACACCGATTATCGCCACACAGGTGAAGGCTGGCCAAGGTGAGTTATTGGTCTTGGATGCATTGGGCGAACATAAACTCACGCCGGTGGGTCCGCTGCGATTCGTGGATGAGAACGGTACGCCGGCCGCCTTCAAGGAAGATGATAACGGCAATGTGGCGTATATGTATTACACGGCGATAGACAGCATGTCCGAGAAGCTCGAGGAGCCTGCTGCTTACAACGACGTCCCGGAAGGGAGTCCTTATGCCAAGGATATCTACTTTGTTCAGTCCCTCAAGGCTTTTGACGAGAATGAGCAATCCAGCTTCCGACCGAATGAACCGATCACGCGGGCAGAGTTTGTCAGTGCGATCAGCCGACTGGCCGGGATGAAGCCTAGCGAAGGCACGAATTCATTTAAGGATATGCAAGGGCACCCACTCGCTGGTTATGTGCAGAATGTCGCGGACATGGGGGGCGTCACCGGCACGCCGACCCAGAACTTTGAACCCGATCAGCCAATCACGCGCCAAGAGGCTGCTGCTATAATATGGCGTGTGGCACACAACACGCTTGGCGCCAAGGCGGTTCCGGCTAAACTCAGCTCAAAACCGGCTGCCTGGGCAGATGAAGCCGTACAGTTCATGGTCGGAACCGGGATGCATGGACCCGAGGTGACAAAAGACGCAAACGGGGCCGTGGATTACCGGCCGTCCGATAAACTTCTGCGTAAGGAAGCTGCCGCCATTTATGCCAGACTGATTCAACAGGCTTTTGGTTTTTAATGAAGAAGGGGCCGTCCCCAAAGTAGATTTAGTTGCTTGACGTACAGCTCTCATAAACAAAAATGTGTCAAATAAAGCCATGGCGGTTCTCAGGATGTTATTCCCACACCGCTATGGCTTCTGTATTGACCATTGGCCGAACCGACAAACACATGCCCTCCTCGCTTCGAAGCTTCTCCCTTGCTTGCTGCTTGTAACGAAGTTACTTGAGACGCCTTTGCCCCCACATTTCGTCCTTCCTCAGAACCATTCCAAGAAATGCGGGGGCAACAGTTATTATGAACGAGACAGACTCCCCGTATTGCAACATCTTAGGTTAATTTTGGGGATAATGGTGTAGTAGAAGCTAAACCAAAACCAAAATCAGAGCTAAATTGCAAAGGAGAGTCTGTACTATGAAGGATACCATAAAATATGTTGGATTAGACGTATCTAAAGAACATATTGCCGTAGCTGTGGCTGATCCAGGCAGAGAAAGTGCTCCGTACTTAGGTGCGGTTCCTCA